>NZ_MQTS01000041.1 GCF_020532825.1 Arthrobacter sp. SO3 | reverse complement strand
GGGTTAGCTGGCGAAGAATTCGCTGAGCGCGGAGATGAGCTTGTCCGGTGCCTTGTTGACGCCGTCGTGACCCATGCCGGGCAGGATCGTGTAGCTGGAGCCGGAGAGCACCTCGTGGATCTGGGCGCAGGCCACACCGAAGTACGCCGGGCTCTTCTCGCCCACGATGATCAGCGTTTCCAGCGGCAGTTCCAGGAAGGGCTCCGCCGGCATGTCGGCGGCGATGATGGCCTTGATCTCCCGGACCCCGGTCTTCATCAGCTCGCGCATCTGTTTACCGATTGGGGTGCCGGCGGCCAGTTTGTTGGCCAGGGTCAGCATGGACAGCGGCATCCGGGACAGGGCGCTGCCGGTCTCCAGGCCCCTGAGCAGCACGGCGAGAGCGCGGTCGTCGTCGCCGGCCGCCGTCGCCTTCTCATACTCGGTGGTCCAGTCAGCGGTGACGCTGTGGTTCACCGAGACGGCCGGGTCGTACACGGCGAGGCGTTCCACCGGCAGGGTGCGGGCGGCGTGCAGTGCCACCGCGCCGCCGAAGCTGTGCCCGAAGACGTCTGTGCTGGAGGTGTGCTTCATCACCGCGTCGAGGTCTTTGATGTCCACATCGAGGGTGTAGTCCTCCGGCTGCGGCGAGGAGGAACCGCGGCCGCGCCGGTTGAAGGTGTGCACCGGCCGGCCCAGGGACGCGCTGAGCTTCTGGGCGAAACGCGTGTAGTCGGAGGCGGTCACCATTGAGGCCGCCACGACGACGACGCCGGAGCCCGCGGAGGCAAGCTCGGCACCCGTGCTGAAAAGCTCGATCGTGCCACCGTCGGGGGTCCTGATGTTCTCGCGGGTCATGCTCCGAGCCTAGCCGAGGCTGCAGCTACGGCGTAGTAGGGTTCCCCGGCGGTGGCCGGCTAGTTCCCCAGCCGCCCGCCGGAGACCTCAAGGTAGCAGGAGCCGCAGAGCGATTCGTACCAGACGTCCTGGCCGTCGATCGCGACCTGGTCGCCGTCGAAGACCACCTGGTCGCCGGCCCGGCGGGTGTTGAAGATGGCCTTGCGGCCGCAGCGGCAGATGGTCTTGAGTTCCTCAAGGGTGTGCGCGATTTCCAGCAGCCGCAGCGAACCCGGGAACGCCCGGGTGCGGAAGTCCGTGCGGATGCCGTATGCCAGCACCGGAACGTTGTCCAGGACCGCGATACGGAACAGGTCATCCACCTGGCCCGGTTCCAGGAACTGGGCCTCGTCCACCAGCAGGCAGGCGACCGGCTGAGTGTCCACATGCTCCAGCAGGGCGTCCGGATCGTCTCCGTGGGCGTGGGCGGTGAACAGCTCCCGGGCGGATGCCCCGGCCGGGATCAGGAAGTCTACCGAACGGGTCATGCCCAGGCGGGACACGACGTCGGAGTCGCCCTTGGTGTCAACATCCGGCTTGGCCAGCAGGACCCGCTGGCCGCGTTCCTCGTAGTTGAAGGCGGCCTGCAGCAGGCCCGTTGACTTGCCGGAGTTCATCGCACCGTAGCGGAAGTAGAGCTTGGCCAAAGGGGTCCTTTCGAAAGGGTCGCCCACCGATTGTAAGGGCGCGCCCCTCAGCGGCCCAGCTTGAGCCGGGGCCTGCGCGCCGGGAGGGGCCGCAGGGTCCCTTCGCCGGCCAGCAGGAAACGGGCGGCCGCCCGGGGCAGCCGGATTCCGGGACGCAGCGGGCTTTCGTGGAGCTGGCCGGGCAGCACGCCAAATTCAATCGAGGGGACGGCGGCGGCGAGCTGGCGGCCGACCTCGGCGAAGTAGTCCGGGCTCCAGCCGCCGCTCAGCATCAGTGTGGGGGTAGTCACTGACGCGAAGTCCGCCAGTTCGGCATCGGCGTCCAGCACCGCCCGCATCTCCAGGACGGCGGTGGGCAGCAGTTCGCGCATCTCGGCGCCTGTGCTTGTCCGGGCGGAGAGGATGCTAAGCATCCGCAGCGCGCCCAGCGGAAGCTTGGAGACCGGCCCGGCCGTCTCAAGGCCCTGGATCAGGTGCGCCCACGCCTCGTCGAGTTGCCCCGCAACACGGCCGCCAGATCGCTGACCTCGGTGGCCGCCGAGTAACCGGGCGGCTGGGAGGAGGACCCGGCGCGTCCGCGTCGGTTGTAGCAATGCACCGGACGGCCCAGCAGGCGGCCGATCTTCCGCGCGAAGGGGCGGTACAGGGCATCGGTGACAAGGGTGCCGTGGACGACGACGATTCCCTGCCCCGGCGCGTTCCCCTGCGCGGGCCTCTCCGCCGGACGGAAGGAATGCAGCTCGAGGTGTCCTCCGCCGTCGTCGGTGCTGATGGTCCGCGTCTCCACAGCCCTGAGTCTATTCCGCAACGGGCCATACCTGTGCGGGACCTGAATGGGCAGAAACCCCGGTAAACTTGGGGATTGTGACTTCCCAAAACACCTCCGCCCCGAACACCGCCGCCGACTCCCACGACGCCAGCGAGCAGACGCGCATCCGCATGGAGAAGCGCGCCAAGCTGATCGAGCGCGGCATCGAGGCGTATCCGGTGGGTGTTGAACGCACACATTCACTGAGTGAAATCCGTGAGAAGTATGCGCATCTCGAGGCCGACGAAACCACCGGCGACGTCGTCGGTGTGACCGGCCGCATCGTCTTCATCCGCAACACCGGCAAGCTCTGCTTCGCCACGCTCCAGGAGGGCGGCGTTGACGGCAAGGCCGTCCGGCTGCAGGTCATGCTGAGCCTGGCCAACATCGGCGAGGATGCGCTCGCCGACTGGAAGGGCCTCGTAGACCTCGGCGACCACGTTTTCGTCAAGGGCGAGGTCATTTCCTCGCGGCGCGGCGAGCTCTCCGTCATGGCCGGGTCCTGGTCCATGGCCTCCAAAGCCCTGCGCCCGCTGCCGGTGCTGCACGCCGAGCTCAACGAGGAAACCCGCGTCCGCCAGCGCTACGTGGACCTCATCGTCCGGGACGAAGCCCGCGAAATGGTCTACACCCGTGCCGCGATCACACGATCCATCCGCGAGACCCTGCACCGCCAGGGCTACGTCGAGGTGGAAACGCCGATGCTGCAGCTGGTCCACGGTGGCGCCACGGCTCGACCCTTCGAAACGCACATGAACGCATTCGACCAGAAAATGACCCTGCGCATCGCCACCGAGCTGTACCTCAAGCGAACCGTCGTCGGCGGAATCGACCGTGTCTACGACATGGGCCGCGTCTTCCGCAATGAAGGGGTGGACTCCACCCACAGCCCGGAATTCACCACCCTGGAAAGCTATGAGGCGTGGGCCGACCAGTTCGTCATGGCGGACCGCATCAAGGAGCTGATCCTCGACGCCGCCGACGCCGCCGGCGTGGGCCGGGTCCTGCAGACCGAGGCCGGGGAGATCAACCTCGACGGCGACTGGGCCTGGATGGCGGTCTACCCGGGACTCTCCGAAACCGTGGGCCAGGAAATCACCCCGGAGACCCCGGCGTCTCAACTGCTGGCGCTCGCCGCCAAGCATGAGGTCAAGGTCGACGCCAACTGGGATGCCGAGAAGCTGGTGGTGGAACTCTTCGGCGAACTGGTCGAGCCGACGCTGTTGAACCCGACGTTTGTGTATGACTACCCGCCGTCGGCCCAGCCGCTGGCCCGCCAGCACCGCGAGGACGACCGCCTCATCGAGGCGTGGGACCTCATCATCGGCGGCATGGAGCGGGGCACGGCCTTCTCCGAGCTGATTGATCCGGTGATCCAGCGCGAGCGGCTCACCGAGCAGTCGCGCCGCTCCGCCGCCGGCGACGTGGAGGCCATGCAGCTGGACGAGGATTTCCTCCGCGCTTTGGAGTACGGCGCCCCGCCCATGGGCGGGATCGGCCTGGGCATCGACCGGCTGGTCATGCTCTTCACCGGCGCCGGTATCCGCGAGACCATTCTGTTCCCGCTGCTCAAGCCCGAAGGACACTGACCATGGAGTACATCGCCGTATTGCTTCCCTCCGTGGTGGTCGGCCTGATTTTCTGGTTCGCCATGAAATCCATTTTCAATGCCGACAAATCCGAGCGCCAGGCCGAAGCGCGTGCCCAAGCGGAAGCCGAGGGAAATGCCCAGGCGCCCGATACCCGCCGTAACGACGGCCATTCCAAGGGCCTGAACTAATAGCGGGCTATTCAACCTTGGGTTTTCCTTGGAAAATCTATTTGGCTTTGACTCGTTGCCATTAAGCAGAGGATACTTTTAAGCAGATAGATCCTGCTTTTCCTAAATACTCATCCTTTTGGAAAGAGAGTCTTTAATGGCACAGAAAGTAAAAATCATCCTTGTTGATGATCTGGATGGGGGATCCGCGGACGAAACCGTCCGGTTTGGCCTGGACGGCGTCAGTTACGAAATCGACCTGTCGGCGGACAATGCCGCGCAGCTGCGCTCTGCAGTTGAGCGTTTTGTGGCGCACGCGCGCAAGACCTCAAGCGGCCGCGCAACCCGCACCAAAATTTCATCCGGCCGGAACCAGGACTCAGCACAGATCCGGCAGTGGGCACGCGATAACGGCTATGCAGTAAACAGCCGCGGCCGCATCCAAGCTGAAATTCAGGAAGCCTACCAAAAGGCGAATTCCTAGCCGTCAAGCCAGGTATCCTGCGGCGCCTTATGCGCCAGGGCGCATTACCTATCACAAAGCCCCTGCTTTTCGGCGGGGGCTTTGTCGTGCACGGCCCCGGCGCCCGCGGCGCTGCAGGGCCCCGTGTAGTCCCGGCAGGGCCCCGTGTAGTCCCGGCCCGGCGGGCCGCCCGTCCCGGACCCGTCGGCAGGGTCGTGCCGTGCCCACCGGCCGCCCCTGCAGGGCCCCGGCCGGGCCGCGTTCGCGCCCTGATGTGACGCGGCTGCGTCGTCCCGGTTTCCCCTGTGGCGAACAAGCCCCAATTCTTGAACCCGGCCACGTAGCATCAAAGTACGTCGTAGCTAGGAGTGTGGCGAAATGTTTGAGCGATTTACGGACCGTGCCCGTCGCGTAGTTGTGCTTGCCCAAGAAGAGGCACGCATGCTGAACCACAATTACATTGGTACCGAACACATCCTCTTGGGTTTGATCCATGAAGGTGAAGGTGTTGCTGCCAAAGCCCTTGAGTCCTTGAGCATTTCGCTCGACGGCGTCCGCGAGCAGGTGCAGGAGATCATCGGGCAGGGCCAGCAAGCCCCGTCCGGACACATCCCCTTCACCCCGCGCGCCAAGAAGGTCTTGGAACTCTCGCTCCGCGAGGCGCTGCAGCTGGGACACAACTACATCGGCACCGAGCACATCCTGCTCGGTCTCATCCGCGAGGGTGAAGGCGTTGCCGCCCAGGTGCTGGTCAAGCTCGGTGCGGACCTGAACCGGGTACGCCAGCAGGTCATCCAGCTGCTCTCGGGCTACCAGGGCAAGGAAACCACCGGTGCGGGCGCTGGCCCAGGCCAGGCCGAAGGCACCCCTGCGGGTTCCGTCGTCCTGGACCAGTTCGGCCGAAACCTGACCCAGGCTGCCCGGGAAAACAAGCTTGACCCTGTCATCGGGCGCGAATCCGAGATGGAACGCGTCATGCAGGTCCTTTCCCGCCGTACCAAGAACAACCCCGTCCTGATCGGCGAGCCCGGCGTCGGCAAGACCGCCGTCGTCGAGGGTCTGGCCCAGGCGATTGTCCGCGGCGACGTTCCGGAGACCATCAAGGACAAGCAGCTGTACACGCTGGACCTTGGGTCCCTCGTCGCCGGTTCACGCTACCGCGGTGACTTCGAAGAGCGCCTCAAGAAGGTCCTCAAGGAGATCCGCACCCGCGGCGACATCATCCTGTTCATTGATGAAATCCACACCCTGGTCGGTGCCGGTGCCGCCGAGGGCGCCATCGATGCGGCCTCGATTCTGAAGCCCATGCTGGCCCGCGGTGAGCTCCAGACCATCGGTGCCACCACGCTGGACGAGTACCGCAAACACATCGAGAAGGATGCCGCGCTGGAGCGCCGTTTCCAGCCGATCCAGGTCAAGGAGCCCTCCGTCGCTCACGCGATCGAGATCCTCAAGGGCCTCCGCGACCGGTACGAGGCACACCACCGCGTCACCATCACCGACGGCGCCCTCGCCTCGGCGGCGAGCCTGTCCGAGCGCTACATCTCGGACCGTTTCCTGCCGGACAAGGCGATCGACCTGATCGATGAGGCCGGCGCACGGCTGCGCATCCGCCGGATGACTGCCCCGCCGGAGCTGAAAATCATGGACGAGAAGATCGCCGCCATGAAGCTGGAGAAGGAATCCGCGATTGACGCGCAGGACTTCGAAGGCGCCGCCTCGCTGCGCGACAAGGAGCAGAAGCTCATTGCCGAGCGTGCCGAGAAGGAACGCCAGTGGAAGACCGGCGGCATGGACGACATCTCCGAAGTTGATGAAGACCTGATCGCGGAAGTGCTGGCGAACTCCACGGGCATCCCGGTGTTCAAGCTGACCGAGGAGGAGTCCTCGCGACTGCTGAAGATGGAAGACGAGCTGCACAAGCGCGTTGTCGGCCAGGACGAGGCCATCAAGTCCCTGTCCCAGGCGATCCGCCGTACCCGTGCAGGCCTGAAGGACCCGAAGCGTCCGGGTGGTTCGTTCATCTTCGCCGGCCCCACCGGTGTCGGTAAGACCGAGCTCGCCAA
>NZ_MQTS01000040.1 GCF_020532825.1 Arthrobacter sp. SO3 | reverse complement strand
GGGGCTCCGAACCGACATCACCTGCTCAAACGCGAATCCCCACCGCAGAACAGGCCAACGAACCTGAGCGAATAGAGATAGAGGGGGAAGAATAATGGGTGCACCGAGTAGCAACAAGCGTTCCCAGCTGGGCGGCGAAACGATCATTCTCTGGGTGATCATCACCGCCGTGGTGCTCGGCGTCGGCTCCGTCACCGGGGCCGTGCATCTGGGGTCGCTGCTGGCCGGTGACGGCCAGCAGCTCCCGGGCAATCCGTTCGCCCTCGTCGTCGGCCTCTTCAAAGGCACAGTGCTCTGGCCGGCGGCCGCCACATGGGTGCTGATCGGTATGGGCGTTGTCGTTCTGGCTCTGGCAGTGCTGGTGCTGCGTTCGGTGCTGCGCCGCCGTTCCAAGCGGTCCCGCGTGGACGTCGCTGCCCAGCACATGGCCAAAGGCCGGGACTTGCGGGCGCTGAGCCTGCGAGGCGCGACGGCCACCGCCGAACGCCTGGGCGTGAAAGGCTCACCTGGTGTTCCGGTCGGTAAAACGGTCCTGGGCCGTCAGCTGGTCTTTGGGTCGTGGGAAGACATGCACATCGACATTTGGGGACCGCGAACGGGCAAGACCACCTCGAGGGCGATCCCGGCGATCCTCGCCGCTCCGGGCGCTGCCCTGGTCACCTCCAACAAGCGCGACATTGTGGACGGTACACGCGACGTCCGGGCCGCGAACGGGCCAGTGTGGGTCTTCGATCCGCAGTCTGTGGCCTTGGAGGAACCGGCCTGGTGGTGGAATCCGTTGAGTTACGTGACGGACGAGGTGCGGGCCGCACGGCTCGCGGACCACTTTGCCGCCGGCTCTCGCGGTCCCGACGCAAAGACGGATGCCTATTTCGATCCAGCCGGGCAGGATCTTCTCGCTGGCCTGCTGCTGGCTGCGGCCCTCGACGGCCGGCCCATCACGCAGGTGCATACCTGGTTGACGCGGCCGACGGACGATGAGGCCGTGGACATTCTCAAAACCCACGGGTTCGCCCAAACGTCCAACGCCGTGGCCGGCGTCGTGAACGCTCCCGATAAGCAGCGCGGCGGTGTCTACGGCACGGCGCTGCAAATGGCCTCGTGCCTGACCAACCGCCAGGTGGCCCAGTGGGTCACTCCGCAGGGTGAGACGGACACGCGGCCGCAGTTTGATCCGGCCGAGTTCGTGCGGTCCAAGGGCACGCTGTACAGCCTGTCCAAGGAGGGCAAGGGAACCGCCGGCCCGCTGGTGACGGCCCTGACGGTGGCCACGGTGGAAGCGGCCGAAGAACTGGCCGTCCATTCCCCTGGCGGGCGCCTGGCCACGCCCATGATCGGTGTCCTGGACGAGGCCGCCAACGTCTGCCGCTGGCGCGAACTGCCCAACCTCTACAGCCACTACGGTTCCCGTGGCATCGTCCTGATGACCATCCTTCAATCCTGGTCGCAGGGCGTGGAGGTCTGGGGACGCGAAGGGATGCGCAAGCTCTGGTCGGCGGCCAATATAAAGGTGTACGGCGGCGGTGTCGCCGAAGCGGAGTTCCTGAACGAGCTCGCGCAGCTGGTGGGGGAGTACCGGTACTCCAACATGACCAAGAGCCGTTCTAAACAGGGCACGTCTTACAGCCACGACGACGACCGCAAGGAACGCACTCTGGACGTCTCGGACCTCGCCGCGTTCCCTCGCGGCCGCGCAATCATGTTCGCTTCCGGTGCCCCTGCAGCGCTGCTGGAAACGGTGCCCTGGATGAGCGGCCCGCACGCCGAAGCGGTCAGGGCCTCCATTGCTGCCCATGATCCGGCAAACCGGCCGCCGGCCGCTGCCGGCAATCGCTGGGTTGCTGCGGGAGCCTCCGATGAGTGACAGCCTGGGGGAGTGGGACGACGAGCTGGACGGTGCAGCTACGGACGTCGCCGAGCCGGCGAAAACCGAAGAGGACGCCCCCGAACTGTTCTATGCCAACGTGGCTGAGTTCGTGGGGGAGAAGCTGGCCCCCACGTATCGCCGGTACATCAACCCCGGCGGCGGGATCACCTGGTGCCCGCAGTGGTGGAAACACTCCGAAGCGATCAGCCGGCTGGAAGCTCTCTGGCGTGCCTGGGAGTTCTTGCGCCTGGAAGGGGCCACCGGCATGAGTGTGTGGTGGCGTGACCACGCAGACCACCACATGTCCGTCCTGCTGTCCGCAGACGGCCCATTCAAGGGCTGCAGCCCCGACGACGGGCACAAGGCCAAGCTGCCGCCGCTACCGTGCGAAAAACCGCCCGCAGGGTTGTTCTGATGCACACGCTGATCAAGTGGCTGGTTCTCCGGGTGCGGCCTGACCGGCGGTCGCTCAGCGATGTAGCCGAAGTTCTGCGTAAGCGGAAGAAGGCCAAACCGACGTTTCAGCCCCGACAGGCCATCAAGTGGTGTTGGATCCCACCGACATCCGGTGTCAGAGGAGACCGACATAGCCACGCTACCGATGGTTTCCGTTCCAATGTTCCCTACGAAAGGGACCAAAGGCTCGCAAGCTTGTCCATCAACTTCTGCTGACGGGCCTCCAGAATGTCCGGAGTCCACTGGGACGTTCCGTTGACTTGAATCGTCAAGGTGAACGGGGCCGAACCGTTAGGCCCCGAGAAGTACCGGGATTTCTTGTGGTCGAACTCGCGGTTGGACGCCTCGGCGTTCTTACGTCGATTCAGCAACACAAGGTTCGCCAGCCGATGCGTCCATTCCAGGCGATCCTCATCGGTGAATGTGCCCCTCCACTCGGATGACGCGTGTGGATTCTGCGGCAAAACGTGTTCAACAGTGATGATCGGATGATCGTATGTCACACCCGAGTTGCCTGTTAGCGTCTCGTCCAAGCGGAGGAGCACGTATTTGACGACCCTCTTTGCCTCGTAGATCGGTCCGTCCAGACTGAGCAACGTTTCGCGACGCTCAAAGGGCTCGAGATCCAGGCTCGGAGCCTCCAGACCGAGCCCTGCATCCAGATCCTTCAAGAGATTTGCGTAGCGCTGGGCACGTGGCGTCTGGTATTCCCGTCGAATGAGCATACTGGCCGCCAGCCGCTCCAGCTTCTGCAGAAACGTATCCAACCACTGCTCATCATTTCCGTGATTCTTGAGGGCCCAAAGGACCGGAGGAACCCAGTCCTGGTTGTCCAACTGGCCGAACCGGACCAGCCACTTGTTGATCCGGTCGGCCGATCCGGAGGACTGATAGCTTCTGTCGATCACGGTGCCGTACGCTTCGGCGTACGGCAGGAGGACGTCATCGATGAACGATGCGGCCGTACCCTTTTTTAGGTAAGGGTCCAGGACCTGTTCGCGGAATTCCTTGAGGATCTCCTGGCGCCCGCGCACTTTCGTCACGATCATCCTTATGTGCTGGAACAGGTCGGCGAAGCCATCCCGACCGAGCTCCACCTCTGCCACTTCCCATTTGTCCGCATAGCCACCGCGCATGTGCTCGGGAACCCGTCCGATGAGTTCAGCCTTGAAAATATCCGCGGCCGACAGATCAAGGCCCCGGGCGTTCATGACGCTGAAGATCCGGTGTGCGCTGTCCAGATCTTCGGTCGAAACCATCACCAGAAATGTCCGCAGTGTAAGCATCATGATGAGCGCCATGCGCTGTTCCTCGCTCAGCGTCACCAGCTGATCACGGAGGAGCTTCGCGTTGTCACGGATGGCCGCTTGAGCGTCTGTTTTGAGCTGGACGTCCGATAAGCCGAAGAGCTCTTGGAGCTTGCCCTGATCCTGGATGTACCGGGTGAAGAACTCACGATCGCGGGCGCGCAGATGAAGCCGGGGGTTACTCGCAATGCCCGACGTGATCCGCCCCGGTTCCACAATGTACTCGTGCATCTCGGAGCGGACTTGAGGGTTTTCGCTTAGCTCTCGAAGCACAGCGAGAAGAATCGACAGCGTCGTGAGCCGTTGCTGACCATCAATGACATCTGCCCGGGGGTTACCCTCCTCCTTGACCAAGACGAGAGACCCCAGGAAATAAGGCTCTTCAGGGTTGCGCTGCTGGGCCTCCATGATGTCGGACAGCAACTGGCTGGTCTGCTCGCCGCCCCACGCGTAAGGCCGTTGATAATCGGGAATCGAGAACTCGAACTGGGGACTGAATATCTGGTTCAGGGGCTGTTCAGCAGCATGGATCTTGCTCTTGACTGTCTTATCAACCATGGCTGCTACTCAGCGATCTCTAGGGCGGGCAGGTTTGCGACGATCTTATTGTTCTCCACCGACACTGTGACGATGCGCTTGATGAGGTCCAGGATGTAGCGCGGATTTTCGACTTCGCGGCAGTAATCATTAGGGTCATTGATGATCTGCGAATCCTTGTGGGTAGTTACTTGATACCGGTCTACGATCCACTCCAGCGCTGACTTACCGTTGACTTGGTAATCGAAAGCCTCGTCAGGAACGCCTGCAAGCGTAATTCTGGCGTTGTAGATGATCCGGGAGCGGTCCTTGCGGGCTCCGAATGACAACTTGGTGATGCGGTAGAACTCATAATCCTCACCCTGGGCCGATCCCTTGCAGATCTCCTCGAGCGGATATGGCTCGGCGGTCTCATAGCCGAGGTGCAGCTCAGCGAGTTTCCGTCCGGATGAGCTAAAACCCCAGAAGTCTTTAACTTTCGGAATGCGTGGCAGCATTTTCATGAGGTCGGCTTTGTACTGCTCTTTGTAGGTCGGGCTGTGCAGCAAGCCGTAGACGTAGTAAAAAATGTCTTCCTTAGTGATTCGCCCATCCTCGTAGAGGGTGCGATAGGCCGCCAAGGTGGAATCAGTGATGTTGTCCTTGCGCCGGTAGCCATCGATGACAACGACGTCGCTGTCAGAGAACAAGTCTCCTTGGCGTCCCCCGACTGGTTCGTAGGTATATAAGGCAAAATTCTGTGAACTGGCAGTGAACGTAAGATCGGGGACTGCGTCAGTGATGAGGGCAGACCAGTCTTTTCTGTAGTCAGTACTGCATGAAATCACCAGGTTGCTGGAAGTAGAGCGAGGAAACATCCTAGGAAGTTGGTAGCGTCGCGCTATCAGAGATTCGTGGAAGTAGAGGGAGCATTTTGTGTACGGCCGGTAGCTAAACACCCGAATGTTCGATTCGTCGAACTCGTATAGGCGTCCGCGCTTCAAGTCTGCCTGCATGTTGGCGTTCCAAGCTATCCGCGTTGGATCCAGGTCCGGTCTATACCTGCTGTCTCCTTGGTATCGCTCCAGCTCTAACGCGTAGGCGCTGACGAGTTGCTGCACTTTCCCTGCGACTACCTCCCGGGAGAAACCTGAAACCCAGGCGTCGCGTCCCGTGGCCACGCCCAAACTGAAATGCTCAAATAGCGGCGTTCCCAGCTGGCCCTTCTTGACGCCCATGGGTTGGTATGTCTCAAAATCCACATCGCGCAGGTTTATCCAGTCCCCTTGCTCGCTGGGCTGGATCCCCTGCCACTCCGTACCCTCGAGCGACTGCTCTATCTCAAGGATGTCGAGCTTTTGTTCGCGAGTAAGGTAGTCACCGATGTCTCGATACTGAATATCAGCGGGTCCAGTATGCGATGAGTTTTTTATAAGAATCGCTATTGCGATTGGGGTCCTGGCGCCGCTGCCAAAGATCTTTCCTCCCTCTTTACGAGAGATCTCGCCCGCAGTCCGCTGATTGCCGCGCAGGTTGTATATGAAGATACGGCTGAACTCACGTGCGAACGTCTTCCTAATTCCATCCATCGACTGTCCATCGATGAAGCTGCCGTTGGAAACGAAGGCGATGACGCCATCAGTCTTGATACGGTCAGAAGCCCAGCGGATCCCCCGAATGTATGAGTCGTAGAGGCCTTTGGTCGATGAGGCAGTAGAAGCAGCAACGTAAGTTGCAGCCAGCGAGGCGTCCAGTCGTGGATAGTTCTGATTCATATTGTCGTCATTAGCACTGGTTTGGCCGACCGAGTAGGGCGGGTTCATGACGATGACCCGGATCTCCTGGTTCTTCTGCCGCTTGACCCGTTCGGAGTTCTCTGGAAAGAACTCGCTTGATTCGATTTGATCATCAGACTCGTTGAGCTGGAACGTGTCTGTCAGAGCGATGCCATCAAAGGGGACATAGCCGTGGTCGAGGTTTTGGTTCTTGGATACCTCGGCAAAGACGGTTTCGATGTTTATCGCAGCAATGTAATAGCTGAGGAGGACGATTTCGTTGGCGAATAGCTCATGGGTGTACTTACGGTGCAGGTCCTCTGGCTTGATCAGGCCCGATTGCAGCAGACGGGTGACGAACGTGCCTGTTCCAACGAAGGGTTCCAGGATGGACACACCTTCATCCGAGAGTGACTTGCCGAACTCCAGGCGAAGGGCGGCGTCCGCTGAGCGAAGGATGTAGTCCACTACGGGGACGGGGGTAAAGACGATGCCAAGACGGTCGGCAACTCGTGGGAAGGCGTTGCGGAAGAAGTTGTCGTACAGCTCCAGGATGATCTTCTGTTTAGCCTCGGCGTTGTCGATGGACTTCACCCGGGCCCGGACGGAATCATAGAACTTCTCCAGCCCGGCGCGTTCCTTCTCGAACGCGGAGTTCTCATCCAGCTGATTCAGGATGTTCTGCATCGCCAGCGACACAGGGTTATGTTCTGTGAAGTTCGAATCCGCGAACATGGCGTCAAAGACAGGTTTGGTGACCAGGTGCTGCGCGAGCATCTCCACGGCCTGGGCCTGGTCAATCTCCGGATTCAGGTTCTCCTGCAGGCCCTGGATGAAGTCATCGAACGCCGCACGGTGCTCCGGATTCGCCCCGGCCAGGAGGTTGTTGATGAGCGCGATGTGCTTGTTCGCGATGGCCGCGATGTCCTTGGACCAGTCTTCCCAATACATCCTGTTGCCGCACTTGTCCACGATCTTGGCGTAGACGGAGTCCTTCCACTCTTCGGCCGGGAACTGCAGGGCCGGCTGCACAAAGCCCGGATCCGGCTGGTCGCCGTCGCCATCACCCGACCCGGGCTCTCCCCCGCCGGCGTTCCCGCCCACGTTCGTACGGGCCTTCTTCTTCGTGGACAGGTCCACGGTGTCCACCAGGATGGATTCGGGCGCCTTGGCATTGAGTTCGATCTGGTTGATCGCGGCGTCCATGCGCTCATCGTGGGCACGCAACGCTTGCAGGACCTGCCAGACGACCTTGTAGCGGGTGTTGTCCCGCAGCGCCTCGGACGTGGACATGCCCTCCGGGATGGCGATGGGCAGGATGATGTAGCCGAATTGTTTGCCCTTGGCGATGCGCATGACACGGCCGACGGCCTGGATGACGTCGACCATGGAATTGCGCGGGTTCAGGAAGAGGACGGCATCCAGGGACGGGACGTCCACGCCTTCGGTGAGGCAGCGGGCGTTGGTGAGTATCCGGCAGCTGGGCTGGTCGCCGTCGACGTCTTCTTTGAGCCAGTCGAGGCGTTCTGCCCGTGTGATGGCGTTGAAGCCGCCGTCCACGTGCTTGACCTCGACTTTCAGGTCATCTGTGGGGTCATCGTTGTCCAGGTTGGTCAGGTGGACCCGGACCAGCTCAGGGAATTCCGACTCGACAAGCTTGGAGGATTTGATGTCCCGGTTGAACGCCACCGCCCTCCGCATCGGGGCCAGATCGTTCCCGAAGGATACTTCGTGGGTGCCGGAGCGGCGTTTGGCCAGGCCGTTCCAGCAACCGATGAGTTTGGCGACGTCGTCGATCTGCAGTTCCATGTCCGAATCCGCCAGCTGGTCCTGGAAGCTGGAGACGACCTGGGTTTCGTCCACGCCCAGGACCAGGACTTTGTAGTCGGTCAGGAGCTTCTTGGTGACGGCTTCTCCGAAACCGATCCGGTAGAAGACCGGCCCGTACATGGTCTCGTCATCCATGGAACAAAGGATCGCATCACGCTCCAGCGCCTTGTTCTTGGTGTCGTCGTTGAACAGGCGCGGCGTCGCTGTCATGTACAGGCGCTTGGCACCGACGACGACGTCGTTGCGGTGGACCCTAACGAAGTGGGACTCCTCCGTGCCGGCCAGGGTGGCGCCGGTCGTGCGGTGCG
This sequence comes from Arthrobacter sp. SO3, assembly GCF_020532825.1. GTDB lineage: Bacteria > Actinomycetota > Actinomycetes > Actinomycetales > Micrococcaceae > Arthrobacter. Next base: position 35,242 of record NZ_MQTS01000040.1, on the reverse strand, counting down.
CCTCGTCGCAGATGATCAGGTCGAAGTCCGGCAGGCCGGCCTTCTGGGCCTGGGACACAGCGTCGATGGACTGGTAGGTCGAAAACACCACCGTCATGCCCTCGTCCAGCTCCCGGGTCCCCATCGCTTCCAGCAGGGTGGCCCCGTCCGTGGTGGCCGGAATCTGCAGGTCATGGATGGCCACGTCCGTGAAATCGGAGTTTTTCTGCCGGCCGACCTTGGTGTCGGAGCAGACGGCGTAGGCGTGCATGGTCATCGTGGTCTCATCCGACCATTCCTTCAGCGACTGGGACATCAGCGCCAGGGATGGGACCAGGAACAGGATCCGGGCATGGCCTTCCTGTTCCGCGACCCGTTCGGCGATCTTCAGGGCCGTGAAGGTCTTGCCGGTGCCGCAGGCCATGATGAGCTTGCCCCGGTGGTTGGTTTCGAAGCCTGTCAGTGCGGCGTTGACGGCCTCGTGCTGGTGGGTGCGCAGCTGTTTCTTCTCATGCAGCCGCGGTGCCTGGGACGGGTCCGTGAGTTCGTAAGTAGCCCAGTCAATGTTGGAGTTCCGGAAATCCGTGAGGCCGATGCGCTGGATCGGCAGGTGCTGGTTGTCCAGCATCTCCTCCGCGTTCGGGGACCAGTCCCGGCCGGTCGTGTCCACGATGAGCCGGTGCGTGAAGGTCTGCTTTCCGGACGCGGAAATGAACGAATCAATGTCCTGCTTCTGGATACGGTGCCCCTCCGCGTAGAACTTGCACTGGATGGCCGTGAAACCGCCGTCCTGGCGCTCGGCCACCAGGTCGATGCCGTTGTCCTTCTTGCCGTCGCGTCCGGGCCAGTCCCTCCACAGCCACACGTTTTTGTACTGCGGCGCCTGGACGCCGTCGTTCTCCAGATACCGGCCGACAAGCTGCTCGAAGTAGTTGCCCTTCATCCGCTCCGAATCCGCAAGCTCACGGTACGAATCAAGCAGAACATCGAACGTCGTTGCCAAAGAAAGACCCCCGGAGAAGAGAAGCATGCGGAACCGGACTAAACCGGTGCCTCTGATCATATGATCTTCTACGCCGGCCACCGGCGCCGGACATGGTGGACGGCCGCCGGAGGAGTCATACCCATGGACGCTTGGATCCCACAAAGGAATCGTTTTGGCTATGCCAGTGAGGGTTCACCGGCGGGAAGTAACCTGATTCAATGCGAGCGAATGATTATTGGATCGACAACCCACTGGAGGGATTTCGGGTCCTGAACCGAGACATGATCGAACAAGTGCTGACCGGTTCGCTGAACGGCGTCAAGGATGTTGACGCCGCTGTGGCGCTGGCTCGGCTCGTTCATGACGAGTTTGAATCATTCGGAACTGGCGGCAATCCCCATGCCGACGAGCACATGGAGGAAGACGATTCCGCTCGGGCATTGCTCGCCCTGCGCCAAGTGCTTAAGAGACTGCGAATCGAGTTCAACCCACCGTTCAGAGACTTCCGGACGTTTCGCCAGTTTTGGATCAGATCCGGCGCAAGCAACAGCTACCAGGCACGGCGTGACCTCCTAAACGAGCTATTCGACAACATTCACGAACGCTTAGTAGAACTTGAGCTGTCCGCTATCGAATCAACGCTCAGCAATCCAGTGTCTCCACGGCGAACGACCGGGTGGCCCAGGATCGATGAAGAACTAGCTGAATTGCGCCGTCATTTTGGCGATGCCCGCTCCGAGCAAGACTTCCGCAACGTGGGAAATGACTGTGTCATCGTCCTTGAATGCCTGAGCGCGACGGTTTACAACCGGGAGCGGCACCTCAGGGACGGGGAAACCGAACCTCCGATCGGCAACACAAAGATGCGGATTGAACGCTATGTGGAAGTGGAACTGGATGGAGCATCTAGTGCCGAGCTGCGGAAGCTTGTCCGGGCTTCTATCGAGTTCGCCCAGGCCGTAAAACACCGCGGATCGGGTTCTAGAAGGGACGCCGGTATCGCTGCGGACGGCGTAATTCAGCTAGCCAACATACTGCGGCGGATATCTCCTGATCAGGCCTGAACCCGCCGAACCCTGAAATAGGGCAGGCCGGCACCCTGGTGCCGACCGTCCCCGTTTTCCCTCAGCTAAAGAATTAGGAAATCTGTGAGTGAGTCCGGCTTTAGGGACCATTTGGTGTCGGCCCCTTCCGTGCGCCTTGGGTACTACTTCTTCGTGAGCTGACCCCAGTGGGTTGTAGCAATTGCCGTATCCAGATCATCGGCCCCGTTTCCGGTCGCTGTCCTTCGTGGCTCGGCATCAACCGTGCTGGCGAAAACCGTGTATCGGTAGGGATCAGCGAAGCCGCGATCGAAAACCTTGATATCCACTTCGTCCGTGCCCACGTACGCACTGAAGTGCGTAACGTGAGAGACCTCGGAGAGACCTTCAATGGCCGAGAGTTGCTCGATGACTTTTGACTGATCCTGCATGTCATACCTCCGTGTGGTTACTGGACCCTCAGGCTAGCGGCTCATGCCCTTTTGCAGGATCTTGGCTGGCCCGGTGGCTCCGCGCGTCTTGCGCGCCTTCGGAGCGTTGCCCAAGGCCTTGGCAACGGCCGCACTCGGTGGCGTTCCCTGGTCCTGGTCTGCACTCAATCGTGCCTCTACGGCTTCCCGGTCTGCAACGCCGTCAAGGCTGGCTGCCAGTCCCTCGCGCCGCTCGGCCGAGTCGTATTTGAGGCCGGCCTCTTCGCGCAGTGCCTCGGGGCGTTCGTTCTCTTCCGCCGTGGCCTGCTGGCGGTCCCGGTCTTCGCGGTCGGCCTCAGCCAGCAGCTGCGCTGCCTGCGCCGTCTCTTCCCGCCCGGTGCCGCGTTCCTGGCCTACCTGTTCCCGGTCACGTTCGGCTTTGGCCAGGGCGGCCGCCACGGACGATTCATCAGCTCCCAAGTTGTTCACGTCCAGCCCATACCGGCTCTGCACCTGGTCCCGGATGGTGTCGGCCGCGTTGCGTGCCGTCGGGTCGTGGTCCTTCCACGCGGTTGCCGTTTCGTGGACGCGCTCAATGTCGCGGCCGCCGGCCGTGTCCCACCATCGGTTGTCCATGGCCGGGGCGAGCTGTGCACGCGCTCCTGCACGCTCAGCGTCGAACCTCGCTTGCAGTTCCTGGCCCTGCTGTTCCTCGGCCGCCTGGGCGCGACGTAGGGCCGTTTCGTGTGCCCGGGCCAGCTGCTCTCCGAGTCGGCCGGCTACGGTCAGCCCGACACGGGACATCCCTTCGATAGCTTCCTCGATGCCGTCTGATTCGCTCATGGTCTTCCCTCCTGGTTGCTATCTCCCGATGTCCGGGCGGACGGTTCCGCCAAGGGTGGTTGCGTGCGTGCGTGCCTGTTCGTACGTGGGCGGCACAACGGAACCGGCGGCGCGTTCCGGAGCCTGCCCTGCGGCGCTCCTGCGTACAGCTTCGGCCGCCTCGGCATCCACCATCTGCACAGGTCCGGGGACGCTCGACAGGGAGGCGGCAACCTGGCTGAGCTGCTTGCGCACCAGGTCACTGATCTGCCCTGCACGGCGTAGGTCGTTGGATGCCATGTGCATGTCATGGACGGCCTTGGCAACGTTCAACAGCTGGCGCAGCATGATTGCCTGGGCGGCTGTTCCCGTCCCTCCCATGGTGGCCGCCATGAGAACCATGGACGCGCCCCGGGCGGACGGCCCGACGCTCTTGATGGGCCGCACCGGGTAGCGGCGCAGCTGCGCAGTCTTGGACAGCTCATCGGCGGCTGCGGCCAGTGGCCCTGGCGTCGATTCTGTGGCCGTGGACCACGCCGCGAACGCACCCGACGTCTGACGCGCCACCTGCGCCCAGGTGTCGTGATCGTCCAGCGGGACGTTGCGCAGGTTCTCGCGTAACTGTGCAATCTCGTCGCTGTACCGCTCCCACATCTGCGGGTCTGGTTCGTTCGCTTCCTTGCCGACATTGACGGGGCGGCGTCCGCGTGCGGCAGCGCCCCATTCGGCCACGGCATCCGTGGCCAGCTGCGGGCTGTCGTTCCACTCGCCGCGCAGCCGGGGCAGGGTCAGGTCCTTGGCAAGGTGGCCGCCACCGTACCAGACAGGGCGCACGCCCTTGGCCGGTCGTTCGGCGACGGAGTAGCCCACCACCACATCGTCCCGGCCTGCCGCATAGCGCGGTTTGATCATGGCCCCGGTGCGGCGGAACCGGCGCACAAACGCCGCCTCATCCTGTGCCGAAGTGGCACAGGCACGGACCTTGCGGGCCAGTGAACGGCGTTCCGGCTCCGGTGCGCCCCGGCGCTCGGCGGCCTCGCGTTCGCCCGGTCGCAAACCGCGCATGGCGTAGACCGGTGACAGCTCCTCCAGCCCGTGCTTCTTCTCCAACGAGCGTGCACTTTCCTGCGCCCTCTTGAAGTCGAGGTGGCTGCTCCATTTGGTGCCGTCTTCACGCACCATGGAAGCTGCAATGTGTATGTGGTCATTGCCGGCCTTGCTGTGGCCGTGGCGGATAGCCACCCACGAAACCGGGGCCTTGCCGCTGGCCTCCGCGAATCCCATCTCGTCCATGAAGTCGTTGGCGATCTCTGCCCACTTCTGGTCGGTAAGGTCGCCTTCCTCGGCCCGCAGGCTCAAAGAGCAATGCCACACATGGCCGCCTGTGACCTCGACACCAAGAACGTTCTTTGCCTGGTCCAGTTGGTGCGCGATCGACAGGGCGGCATCACGGCCCAGCTCGTCGTCATTGTGCCACGCCATGATCGGCGCCGAACCTGCCACCAGGTGCGGCTCGGTGTGTTCGTTGGCGCGGCCCGGACCTGCCAGATACACCAACAAACCCGACATGCGGTCACCCTTGGTGATGTTCGGAATCATCAGCCGGCCAACCCGTCAACGATTCCGTTCATGCGCTCGGCAATCGCACGCACACGGCCCAGGGCCACACGGGCTTCCTCCGGGAACTCGTCAGTGGCGTTGGCATGCTTGGCAATCTGGTTCACGTTGTTGGACAGCGCGGCCAGGTAGCGGCGGGCTGCCATGAACTCGGTAGCCAGGGCGCGCCGCTCCGCCAATGAATCGGAGGACTGCGCATAAAGGGCGGCGCTGACCAGGATCTCTGAGGGGCTGCGTCCCGTCCGTTCTTCCAGAACGTAAAGGCGGGTCCGCTCCTGCTCCGACATGGACACGCGCACGTACTGGGTCAGACCGTCAATGTTCGCACGGCGACGACGGTTCAAACGACGGCTGGAACTCTGTTCCTCAGCCATTGCCGTACCGCCTCTCCATGCCCAGCGCAGCGCCCCGGAATCTCCGGGATCACACCTGTAGTGTGACGCATCCTCGACACGAAGTCGAGGATCAAGCCAACTTATGGCACATAAGTGTATAGCTTGCTCCGTCTGAAACTGGCACTATGGAAAATCAGCCTTCGTGGATGGTAAGTGGACTGCTTCGCTGTGCTCTTTCTCTTTAGCAGCCCCGACAGGCCTGAAAACCCGCTCTACTAGACTGGCCGCTATGGCTACTCACATTGATGCAGAGAAGATCGAACGGGAGCTGCAACAGCGGCTCAACAACCGCATGGACTCGGTGCGAGCACTGGTGAAATCCCGCCAGTCCGTGGCGAACGCCCGGGACACGCTAAGCAACGCAGAAGACGAAGACGCACGCCACTACCAGGCAGCACTGAGCGCGGGCTGGACCGCTGACGAACTACGCGCCTCGGGCCTCCCGGAACCCGAAAAGAAGCTCCGTGTCCGCAAGCGCGCAACGCGTCGGCCGGCGGCTGCCGAGCAGCCGCCGGCCGCAGAATCCACGGATCACTACTAGTTGCCTCTCGCCCACATGTGCACAGCAAAAGCTAAATCCTCCGGGCTTTTCCTGCACCCATGATGGACGACAGGGACCACCTGACCAGCTGCACACAACCGCCAGGTCGCCACGGGCGCGAACGTCACCAACGCAACCAGCGGATGTGCACAGCCTCCCTTGGGTCTGCCACATCCCGGCCTCACATTTTCGCTGTTCCTGGTGCACCGTCAAGGGCGCTTCGCGTCACTGCGTGATGGGCCGCCGGCCCACCCTGGACCGCGCGCCAGGAACAGACAGGACGGCCTGTATCGGGATGCGGGCAAGACTGCATGAGTTCACAAGAGAGGCCCCTTGTGATGGCGGGGTCCGGGCCGTAGATGGTCTCCTAGCAGGTGCAGCTAAAGGCAGGTGTCCAATCGACCACCCGCTGACGTGCTGCGGCATGCCAGGAGCAGGAAGGGTCATGCGTCCCTTTATCCCAGACTCCCGTAGACCAAAGCTCCGCGCCGCAATCCAGGCACACGGGAACCACGTCATCTTTCCATTCCACATAATCAGTTGGCATCTCAGATTTGAGCTGCATGGTGCCGCAGCCGTGGCACCAGCCGACCGGCTCTTGTTCCAAGGACTTAGCTTCCATGCCTGTGAGACTACGCTGGCTGCGAGTACAACGGGGCGCGTCTTATTTCCTTGGTTCCGGGACACCAACCAGACCACCACTCCCCCGCTGTGACTGTTAACTCCATTTGGCGGTTAAAGCGCAGCTTGAAATGGCGGTTCCAGGGCGAGGCTGGCGGCGTTGCGGCGTAGTATCGCGCTGATGGCTGGGTTCCTTCGTCCTAATGCAAGTGCAAGGAACAGATCCAAGTTCTGGCGATTGCGTAGATATTCTCTGAACCAACCTTTTGGATGCTTCCAAGGGTTCTCGTCGCCCACGAAATTGAAGGTCCCACGGCCCTATGCCTTCTGGTTCTGGGGATCCTCGATGTAGGCGTTGATGCACTGCTGGAGCAGCGCCAGGGACGCCGGGGTGACGTCGTCCAGTGAGACATCGCCCAGGTGCTCGAACATCCCAATATCCCTCTCAACGCTTACCCAGAAGCGGTGGACGTCATGGAGGATCGTAACGGCGTCGATGAACATCTGCGTGTCGAGGTCTCGATCGGGGTCAACGATGAAGCTCATCAGATCATGAGTCAGTTCATGGCGGTGGTTGTAAATGTCTTGGAGGCGTTTGGCCTGCTCAGCCGTGATGGCGTCCATACGGACAAGCCACGCGGCGGAGGCATCGAACTTTTGGTTGTTGTTCTTGATCCACCCTTCAGTACGTGCCGCGTCAATGACGTGACCCTGATATTCGCGCTCGTCGAAAGTAAACCCGCTCTGGTCGAAGCCTATGCAGTAGAAGTTGCGTACTTTCTCCAGAATGGCGTGCTTGAGCATCTCGTGAGTCATTTGGTAGAGCCCGGCGAACGACAGTGTCGAACGAATGGCCGCGGGCTGCAGCTTTGCCATCAGCCGCTGTTCATACTCTTCTGGGGAACGACCGCCGAATGGCTCTGCGGACTCCGTCATTGTTCTCGTCTCCTTCGTGTGCCGAGGCACAAATATGAACCCAAGCTGACGGACAGCAGCCTCGCCAAGAAACCCAGGTGCGCCGGCAGTCTCTCCCCACGGGTGCCAGGGCAATTCACAACGCGTTTATGGACTGCCCGTCCTTTGCCGCCCCGCTGTCTCTCTCAGCGTGTTCGTACGTCGCTGGTGCAAGGTGCCCAGGAGGAACTCCGCTACTGCCACGGTGCCATTCAGGGCCAGCCTTGCGTGCACCTCCGTTGCGATACTGGGAACTGTACGTCCGTGACCCGTGCCGATCTCGTTCCGCAACTCAGCAATGGACTGCACCGTGGTCGCGAGGGTGCGCAGCAGCTTCTGAATAGTTTGGCTTCCCCGTGCGCTGGCTGGGACGCTCTCGGCATTGACGTTCAAGGCTTCGCCAACCTTCTTGTAAAGCGCTGGGAGCTCGTCTGACCGGGCAAACTCCACGTTCTCCTGGTTAAGAATCAACTTAAACAAGCTTTCCAGCAGCTCCTTCGACGAAGCGATCGCGTTGGCCGGATCTCGTGTCAGGCTGTCGTTGATTCGCCGGAGATGCTCATGAAGGACACCGTCATCCGTCAGCAGCGGTTGCGTCGCAATCGCCTTTGGCATGTCGCCGTGGAAGGAGCCTTGGACGAGCCGAGCCTTGAATACAGGCTGGCCGCTGATATCCCCCTCCTGCACAAGATGGTAGCCATCAGGGCGGAGAGCCGTGTTGTAGACGTCCAAGACCTGTGCAGCGGCCTCAGCGCTACGGACTAGAGGGTGGACGGTCATCTCCAGGAAGCGAAGGAAGTTCTCGTCGGTTCCCCACAAGATATTGAACCGGCCATCCGTGAAGACGTAGTCGTCTTCCCAGTCGTTAGGGTTCCGGACCCGGTGCTGCTGAATGTCCTCATAAGCATTGTCGTAACGGCGATCATTGCTTGGAAGTTCACTCAGGTTGTAAATCCGCGCCAAGAACTCGGGCTCAGAAAGCCTTCCTGACCAGCCAATGCGCTGCAAAGGGAAGGCGTCGATTATGTGGCGTCTAGTGACTTCCGTGATCTGACCTGACACTGCTCCTGCGACCTCCATAGAAGCGAGGCGCCCGGCACGGGAGACCTCTGTTGCTTCCAAATCTAGTTGCGTTGACATCGAGGAGGCGGTTAAACCGCGATGGGGTCAAAAACGGTCGGCCGTTTTTGACACACCTCGATTATTTCCTTCGTGGGTCCCGTGTGAATCGCAGCTCTAAATGGCCTTCTTTCCGCAGCGCTAAGTGGTGCCCTTAGCAGTTGGCGACCACATCGGTCTTCAGGTGGAACGTCGTTGGAGCCCTGGGGTCTGAGGAGGATCGGTACGAAAATTCACGCTAAGGGTGGATTGGTGTGGTTTCCGGCGTGAACGGTGAAATTTTGCGGATCTAACCGGTGGCGTCGCCCGCGCGTTTGATGGAGCGGTAAACGGTTGAACGGGCGACGGCAAAGAGTTCGGCAAGTTCCGCCGTCGTGTGTGTCCCGGCTCGGTGAACCGAGACCAGGTGGGCTTCCTGCTTCTTGGAGAGTTTGGGTTGCTTCCCCCGCAGCCGGCCCTTCGCCTTGGCAACGGCCATGCCTTCCCGGGTACGCGCCCGGATCAAGTCGGCTTCGAATTCCGCGACCATGGCCAGGACATTGAAGAGGAGCCGGCCCACGGGATCGGCCGGGTCATGGACGGAGCCGCCAATACTCAGCTTGACCTCGCGGCGGGTGAGTTCATCGACAATGTCCTTCGCATCGCGCAGCGACCGGGCAAGGCGGTCGAGTTTGGTCACAACCAGGGTGTCCCCGTCCCGGCAGGCAGCCAACGCTTCCCTGAGTCCGGGACGCGCCCGGTTGGCGCCGGTCAGGCCCTGATCTGTGAACGTCTTCTCCGGCGCCACCCCAAGGGCAACCAAGGCATTCTTTTGGGCGGTGAGGTCTTGGTCGTTGGTGGATACACGCGCGTATCCGATCAGCAGTCCGGTCATGGTTTTGAATGTACCGGTTGTCCCCCCTTCACCGGGCATTTTTGCGGGCGGGTCTTACGGGAATCGAAGGGCTGCGGAAACGCGCCGATTTTTGTCAGTTTCAGAAGTCGTCTGCACAGGATGTCCGAAGTCCTCTGCACCGCGGATGACGCGGAGCGGCCCGACGAGCCATCTGAGATCCAACGCTTCACCATGCGTATTTGCTTTCAGACCTTCATGCTCACGGTACCGGTACCTGGTGTCGCGGCTGGCTCCGATGCGACGATCGTTCGAATCCGCCTCGCTATTCCCAAGTGCCTTTACCGCGATTGTTCCCGTCGCTGTGCTTTGCTTTTGACATGAGCGATATTTTCATCATCGGAGTACCCGTTAGCGAATCCGACGATCTGTCAAAGTTGAGTGATCAACTTGGCACCTCGCAGGACTTTTCCGAGCAGCGATACTTCGATGGCGCGGCCTATATCGAGGTGATAGTTCCCATGGTTCTCTCTGCGGCTGCATGGGCAACGCTACGGGCCTGGATACGTGCAAGGGCCGACATCCTCAAGGCAACCCGCGTCGCCTGTCGAGGAATTGAGATCACAGGTATGACCGCCAAGGACTCGGAGCGCATCATCAGTATGCTGTCCGAAAATGTGACAGTTGAAGATGGCGACGAGTGACTTCATCGAAGCGCGATGGGGCATCCATGCGTTCGACGACCTCCCCGCGGAACAGCTTCAGCGGTGCGACGCGCGGCTGAGGGATGTTTGGGGGGCACTGTCTCTCATACTCCAAAGCCAGGTCGAAGAACCACAGACTACGGAAGTGCATAGCCCCCGTGCTCTTCCTGCTCTATTAAGACCTCCGGGTGAGCGACCGGTACTGGTCTGGGACGCCGGCTTGGGAACTCTTTTCGAGGCACTGGCTTTCCCGATGCCCTATGACCAGCCGCTTCCAGTCATCGAAGCTCTGCTCCGAAGGATCACAGGTATCCGCTTCCTTCTGGTGGGCCGTCTGCAGGAAGCCGCGGCGCAAGTTGTTGAGGCACGGGTACTACTTGAAATGACGCCCATTGACCGCACATATCAAATGAGGGTTGACGCGGAAGACCAGTTTGAGGTTTTCCTCCTGACGGAGATGCAGGAACGGTTTGCACTCGGCCATGAATTGGCCCACTTTTTGAAGGAAGTCGACCCCGCCGCGTTCGAAACGTTCACCCGATATGCCTTGGAAACAGCGCGCAACGCGCTGCAAATGAGCGATCCTCCCACGATTTTTTCTGCTGATTTATCGACTGACATCGAGTCCGCGGAGATGACCGCTCTTTACGCAAGAGATTTGGACCCTTATGCGTGGTATCTCTTCGACAACAATCGTTACTCTCGACAAGTCATCTCGTGCCAAAGTTGGGCAGAAGAGGCCGCCTTAGCGGTCGAGGTCCTGGAGGCCGGTCCGATCACAACCAAAGAGGAAGTCATCTGCGATCTGCTCAGCGGTCTAGCAGTTGCACTCGAAGCCCACAACAATGAGCGCGGATGGACGGCCATCATGGCCGCAGCGTGCTCTCGCCTGGCACTCTCGAATCTCGAAACGATTCTGGGAATTGATGAGTGGGTGGCGGGCAGAGCGCCGGGAGCGAAGACGCCGCAGGCTTCTGTCACCACGCGTCAGCGTTGCTTGAATGTGCTTCTCCCCCAGGTGTTACCGAAGGTTCTTGAGATGCATGGCCGGGGCTCGAAATTAGAGATAGGCGACGTTCATTCGGTCATGCACATGGTCGAGAACAGATACGGAGACAGGATGCACGCTGCACTGTCAACGATTGATCACGTGCCCCCCAGCGCCGAAAGTAAGGCCCTGAACGAAAATGGGGTGCTTGTTCTGGGTGGGTTCATGTTTATGAGGGTTTCTGCGGACTATCGCGGGGTGAACCGCACTGCCGGTGAGCACAAGTTCGAGTTAGGGAGCATTCATGCTTTGCCGGGCGTTTACGCGCGTTACAGTACAGACACGGACTTTGCCCGCGGAATCGATGAAGCACTGAGAAGGCACCAACGAGGCGACTGGGGAGATGACGTACCCGAGGAGGACTGTGCGAAGAACGACGCCGGCCTCTATGAGGAGTTCGAGCCCCCGTCATCTGAGCGAAAATGGAGACGGGACGCCCTGTGGTCTCAGTACGTTATCTGCGGTGAAAAGGTCCTAGTCATCACCCTCCGTGACCGGCTGGAGACTCAAGTACTTTTTTGGCGCGAGTACTTATGAGTGGTCCTGGGACGCCGCCGCCCGCTGTTCATGTTGGCGGGCTTGGCCTGGTCTCATCCGTGTCTGTGCAGAAGCGTCGTGTCAGCACCGCTTTTCCGCAGTTCGTCTAGTTGTCGCTCCTGACGGAACGAGCGCCATCCCCCCGATCGCGGAAAGCCACATTGTCGGGCTTCGGTCTTCTCTCAGCTTCCGAAAGTTCTTCGTCCCAGTCGAATTTTGGGGCCGGAGTCCAGTGCAGTGGGACAAATGAAACCGTTCCTTTGCCGAAGTTGACTGCCCGAAACGAGAAGCTAGTGCCGCTAAAGGTCGTCAGGTTGAAGAGCGTCTCCTTCCCGCCAAATGTTGCCCTGTCGAAGGCAACTATGTTGCGGAAATTTGCCAGCATGAACGATGTGCGCTGGGCGGTAAAGGTTGCATCGGAAAAATCAGTAAAGCCAGAGTCGAAGGTCGTGTTCTCGAATGATGACTCTTTGCCCGCTAACGATGCCCGCGCGAATGACGTAGTGCCGCCGCGGAAGATGGCGTGAAAGAAGTCGGCATCTTCAAAATAGACGCCGGTGAAATCGAAGTCGCAGGCTGACCAGGATTCTCGGGCTTCTAGCTGGAGATGTGCGGTGATGATGCGCAAGACGGTCTGCCGGACTTCTTTATCGTTCAGACGGTACTGATAGCGGTGTTCTAGGACTTCCCCGCCGCGTGCAGGAACCTTGTGCACGAGCTCGCTTTCATGATTCTCACCAGTCGCGGAGAAGTAGGCCAGCCGCAGGTAACCGCAAAGGACATCAATGCATTGCTGGCGCTCATGCCCCAGCGTATCGTCGGCAACACCGGCCATTGCATACACCCCTGCCAGGCGCACAGCAACGTCTGGATGGCCCAACTGGCCCGCAGCTGCGCCGAACCGCTCAATGAAACGACCCAGTTCAATGCCCTGTTGCCGTCGGTAAGCGACGACCAACGCCACCACTCCGCCGATGCCTGCCGCAATGACCAAGGAGAACTGTGTCAGATCTTTTGGCTGGATTGGATCCGTGCCTGCAGGAAGGAGGCTCCTCAAGGTGAGGTAGGCCGCGAAGGCGATGGCGAGCGAAAGTCCGACGGACAAGATTACCGCCGAGAAGAGGCTGGCGCGTCGGAACCATGCACGGGTGGCTTTCGACCACGCTCCTCGTCCCTTCCTCCCCCCGCCTGTGCTATTTAGCCGGGGAACACGCCACAATTTCAGCCGAGTGCTGGCGCTGATCCACCAAAAACGCGGTTTGAACCGCCATGGCATCCGCGGTCTTTCATGCGACTCCGTCATGCGGACATCTTCACACTCGGCGGTAGCCTCTGTCTCCATCCCGGTCTGCTCCGCGAACTCAGCGCGCCATGCGGACCTACGACGCAGGTATGGCGTCTCAGTTCCTAGGAAGTGGAACGCCCTGGGGAGGTCATTCAAAAATTTGCAACACGCCACAAAAATTCGTTCCACAACTATGTTCACTTCGGTGTCCCGCCCCGAGCGTGCAGGATAAGTATCGGTACAGTGGTCCCATGGATATTGGGTACGCCCGCGTCTCGACCGCGAAACAGGACCTCGACCGGCAGATCGAAGCGCTGCGCGGCGAGGGGATCCCCGCCAAACATATCTACGTGGACAAGAAATCCGGATCCACAACAAACCGGCCCGGACTGCATGAAGCCCTCGACCAGGCCCGCAAGGGCGACGTGATCGTGGTGCACACCCTAGACCGGTTGGGCCGCACTGTCCGGGACACCCTGAACCTTATCCACGACCTAGCAGGCCGCGGCGTCGGAGTCCGGAACCTGGCTGACCCGATCCGGGTTGATTCCGCCAATCCAGAGGATCCCATGTCGCAGCTGGCAGTGGTGATGCTCGCGCTCTTCGGCCAAATGGAACGAACCTACGCGATCGAACGCGCAGCCCACGCGCGCGCCGTCGCTGTTACTAAGGGCAAAAGAATCGGCCGGCCCAGCGTCGTCGATCCAGCGAAACTCGCCTACGCCGCACACCTTCGCGACCAGGAAAATCAGTCCATCTCCAAGATCGTCCAAGCCACCGGTATTACACGCTCCAGCCTCTACCGCTACCTCCCGCCCCGTCCACCGGAAACGCTGACCGCCGAGACCCAGCCGAGCGCCTAAAATCCCGGACGTCGGCGGCGTTTCGTGCAGGCGACTTCGGACAGAATGACGGTTGGTGCACACGACTTCAGACAAGACGACGGTTGGTGCAGACGACTTCGAACGCCTCCGTGTCAGGAGTCCTCTGCACTCGCCCCGTACTTCCGCGGGATCCAGTGCAGACGACTTCTGAAACTGACAATTTTTAATCCGCAAAATTTGGGTGCTGCTTGCGCCGCCGGGGGACCGGCTTGCGGGCACTAATCTCTGGGTTGCTTCCGTCCCGTATCGAATGACGGCGACGGATGCCTTTCATGCCTTTCGCGACATAGGGCACCAATAAACTGCCTGTATGACATCAGCGCGACTAGCCGGATCAGAGGATGCCGCGAAGCGGCTAAGTGCGACGTCGTTGCGCGAGTTTCTAGACCCTAAAAATGATAAGGACACGACCAGACGATACCGGCGATACCGGCGGCCAGTTTCCCGCGACGAGATAGCACTTCCCGGGTTGGCGCGGTACGCACTAAAACTAGTCGGTCTGCCTTCGGCCGGGCCTGGTGAGAAGGTGGCGTGGTGGGTGAACTTCCTGTTTCAGGGCCGCCAATGCGAACTTGCGTTAGAGAAGTTTGGCTTACGGTTGTACGTCGAACTCGTCGACAACGACGAAACGCAGGCTAATCAAGTGGCAAACAAAATCGTCAAGAAGCTCAGCTCCAGCATGCGGGCTGTTGAGAGCTTAGTCCTGGCCCCGACTGCCTCCGGGCTCTTCCGTAACGGCGAGGCTACTGTAATCAACCAGCACACGAGTCTGCGTCGGACCTATGAGTATTTTCGTGAGCGTGCATCAAATCCGTCCGTCATCGAAGACGAGGTGAAGCATTTCGGTGCGGGGGATGGGATTGCACGTGGAACGACCTTTCAATCAGGGAAGCTGCTGATGCAGCTGAATTCGTTCCATGACTTGGTTGCCTCGGTTAACGCCTACCTCAGTCTTCTCGAACACCACATGGTTCTGGCGTTGCCTTTCCAAGGCTTCGACCCTTCCAAGCACTCTCTCGAAAAGTTCATAGGTTTCCGGTGGGGAGATAAGTACGGGCAAATTTTTGATCTAACGCGAAAGGATGACAAACGCTACTACGACAGGCTGGTTGAGGTAGTCGAGCGCTGGCGCAACACCTATTCTCACGGGGGGTTTGAGAAGGGTCACGGCTCTTCGGTCTACCTTCACTATGAAGGGATTGGGGCCATCCCCGTGGGGCTGAGCTCCGCAACTGAGCGCGTCGGCATCTTCTTCATGCACGCGACAGATGAAGACATCAACCCCGTTTTCGAGCTGTTCGATGAGTTCGACGCATGGCTCAGTGACACTCGTATGCGTTACGCCATGGAGTGGATCACCTCTGGCCTGCAGGTCCGATTCGATCCTGCTTTCCGGGCTGAACTCGTCGACGCCATGGAAAGCCCTGAACGATTTTCAAAATACGTCGACTACAACGCGTACCTTGATGACCGTGCTGTAAACATGGACTACTGAGACTCAATGATTAAGGACCCGCACAGCTTCGTTGACGCCACCCGCCAAGCTGTCAAAGTGCCCGATAAAGGATCCACATGTGGGACAACCCTGGCTGCAGGACGGCTCGGTTGACCCCAACGATCTGGCGGGCAAAAGATACACCTATCCCGGATGCTGGCCGTAAAAACCTACGCGCCGCGCCAACGGGCGCACGTGGCGCTGGCCCGCTAGCGACATTGCCAGGATGCTCGGTCTAAGCCGGGCCACCGTCCGCAGATAATTGGCAGGGGACTGACAGCACGAGCCGCCGCGGCGGGTGCTTTCCTACCTCTCTACACGTTTCCGCACGCTAATGTGATGCTATGGCAGAGGAAATCCAAGAGATTGGTCGGCGAGGTGCGGCAACGCTCAAGCGATGGTTAGAGGCCACAACGTACATCGAATTACCGTTCGACGCGTATAATAACAAGATTGATTGCATGGTCGACACCTTCGGGGGGAAGAAGCAGTTCGATCTTGTTGGCTATATGCTCGCAGGCGACAAGAACCCGGTAATCATCGAATCTAAGAACTACACGTCCGCCGGCGGCCAGTACAACGAGTTCGTAAAATTCCTCGCGATCGCATACGCCCACACTGCGAAGGAGGTCGAGGAGTATGGCACTTCTCGCGAGGCTCGTTACTTCTGGGTAACTTTTCATCCTTTCAACCTCGATAACTGGTCAAAGTTCGAGACTGTCAGTCATATGAAGATGGCACTGACAAAGCATCCCGAGTATGTCAATGGCCACAGCGTCGATGATGACCTTGTCGCCCAGGTCGCCACGCGAGTAACCGTTTTGGTATTCAACCCGAAACAAGAGGACCTGAGCCTAACGCGACTCGAGCTCGAAAAGATCCGTCCAATCTTGGCAAGAAAGGTGCGCACGCTGTGAACGATTTAGTACAGGCGCTACGAGAAGTTCGCAGTAGCCACGTCCGCGACGAGTACTCAACCCGAGTTAAACGCTTGGTTGAAGATCACCTCACTGGCTTACAAAATGGGGCAAAGATTGAAGACACTTTGTACTTCAACCACAGCGCCATACCGGATTTTGTCATGACCTGGGACGGCGGCAAGAACCGCCGCGACGTCTATATTCGGTCATCGTACGCGGCCATTATGGCCGCCAATGAGCCGGAACAGATCCGTACTGGCGACCCGATCTTCGTTTCCCTGGATGAGCAGCAGACCTACGCCGAACCAGGCTTTGAGATAACTCAGCAAGATTTGGTCGCAGCCACTAAGAACGCAAAGCACACCCTCCTTACTGATCCTTCGGCATTGATGGAGATATCAGCTCCGGCAGACAACTCCAATCCCTTGGCTTCTGTGGTCAAGTCGAACTTCCTCCGCGGAGCACGCGGCCTTGTGGATGAGCCTGTGGCCGAAGCGCTGGTGCACGGCCTTCCTCATGTCGGAGGCACGGGGGTAAGTGATCTAATTCGCGATAGGTTCTTTGACGATGCAGTGTTCCGGATGGAACGAACTGCTGCCCTTGTGCAATGGGCTCTCGCAGATGCGGAAGACGACAGCGCCGTAGACTCCCTGGCCCTTGAAGGCCACATGTCTACCGAAGAACTCAGAAACGTGCTGCCTTGGATACTTCGCCAAGAGACCTCGAATAAAAATTCCACCTTCTGGGAGCGCTTGGGCGCAATGATGACCTTTGAGCAGCTCGAACAAATAGCCTCTGATATAGAGGGCATCGACGTCACGCCGCTGGTTCGCGCCAACGCGCACCGCTGGTCCGCCAGAAGGTGCTACCTGGGTCTGAACGTAACGGAGGACGGGACCTACCCGGCAAATCCCACATGGAGTTTCAGTGGCGGGACGCTTGGGCTCGGGATACGGGAACTTATGGTCAGGGTGAGTTACAGCGGCAACAAGTTGAAGAGCCGTCCCGGTTCATCGTCCCCGCGCTGGGAGACGGTTAAATCTCACCTCAGCGAGTACAAACTCCAGTCAGTCAGTCTGTCAGGAATTGAGCGTTCGCTAAGAGTTGAAGCCAAGCAAAGCGACGACATTAACAAGGACGTTGCGAAAGTAGCCGACTCAGTCGAGGACGACTACTTTGTCGAAAAAGTTGAACTGAACTTATCCGTCCCCGGTGGTGAGGAGAACGAGTTCACTTCTGTCGAGGTGGATTTCGCAGGCTCTCTGGCCTCCACAAATAAGCCAGCCGAACTAGCCTCGCTTACTCGAGTTGGACTCAATGTAATTGGTTACGGTCGCGAGCAGCGCGGTGAGGATCTCACAAAGGTGCTGGGCTCGGATTCAGGCGGGACATCGTCCGTCGGCCAAGTTCGCTACTAAACACTGGATCCTGACTGCTCCCGCGAAGCAGGAATGGCCCACCTCCGCCTGCGGCAGTTGGCCGGGCGGCTCCCAGCATTGCGCGTTCCTCAGGTGCGCCGGTGAGCCAATCTTTCCTCGCGCCGATCTCGGCTTCAATGCGATCCGAAAAGGGACTACTATACGTAGGTTCATCTGCCGAAGTCATTGCTGGACGATCTGCGAGCTGTAGGTGATGCGGCACGCACCGTTGAGGCGGCCCTCACGGCCGCCAGTGTCTCCCCATCCACCAGCGGCCCGTCAGGCTTGGCGCGGCCCTTCGTAGTTTCCAGCTTGGGGCTGGCATCCTTGCCGGCCACGCGGTACACGACGTATTCGCTGACGCATCCGTAGTCTGCTGCCACGGCGGCGGCGTTGGCCGCGCAGATGGACTCCTTGGCATCGGCAGTGGTGAAGAGCGAGGCCGGGAAAGACTGCGGAACCCAACGGCCTCCCAGCTCGGCGTCAAGGCCTGTGGCCGTGGCGTTCTCAGCCTCGAGGTAGCCGCGTTCCCAACGCCCCAGGGTGCGGGCCTCGCTGACCGCCCGGATGGTCTCGACGTCGGCCACCTTCACGTCGTAGCCGGCGACCTGCAAAGCGTCCAGCTGCGCACGGGCGTTCTTCTCACCTGACAGCGTGCCGTCAATGACGATGTTGTCCCCCCGGTCAATGGCGTCCCTGATCGCTTTCTTGGCCAGGATTGAGGATTCATTGTGGACCAGAGCCGCCAACTCGCGCGGGTAGAACTTTTCCCCCGTTGCTTCCAGCTCGCGCACCTCATCCGGAACCATGTAGCTGTCATAACTGCCGTCGGCAAGGGCTTTCACCAGCAGCTCGTCTTTGAAGTCATCGGGGTTGACTGACAGCCAGTGCTCCGGCCGCGTCCGTGTCTCGGCGATAAGCGCATTTCGCGCGGTGGACTTCCCCGCCCCCGGGGGACCGGCAAGGACGATTGCTTTGCGGTTCCGAAGCACTTCCGGATGCGATGCGACGAAGGCCGCAAGGATCTCGTTATGCAGGCCGCGTCGCACCTGGCGCGGCTGCTGCCGCTTGACGTTAAACCATTCCGGATTCTGGGTCGTCGCGTACCGGGAGTGGGCCGTCAGCGGTCCGCCGTCAGCGCACAGGCGTTCCAGATGGGCACGGTGCGCTGCGGCCTGATCGTCAGTAGTCACGCTCTACAGCGTAGTCACGGCCCGTCAGGAGCGTCCTCCGACGCGTCCAGGATGATGTCGTATGCCTCGCCATCGATCAGACCCTTATCGAAAGCCTCCCCCACCTCTTCGAATGTTCCGGGAGGGTTCGGGGGAAGGATCGCCTTCCACTCCATGGCCAGCTGCTCCGTGTGGTCCGGGGCTTTCACATAGGGCCACGCGGACAGCTGGCGAATCATCTCGTTACGGTCAATGTCGCCGGCAGCGTAACGCTCCGCGATTTCGTAGGGGCTGGCTCCGCTGAAACCTTCCGGGATCGCCTTCACGCCCCTGGATTCAGCCTTCGTCAGCGCCTGGCTGATGGCGGACTGGGTGATGTGCAGAGCACTGGCTATGTCGCGCTGCGGCAATCCCTGCTGCACCGCTTCCCGCAAGGCCCTGAAATAGTCCAGACGGCCCAGGTCCTCACGGGCCAACGCACGGCGAGCCATGTCAATTGCGTGGTCGGGGCTGGTAATCGTCATATCCAAACCTCCTATATTAGTAAGCTTATCAGCCCCCGAACCGGTTAATTGCCGAGCGACTTATCGGGGTGAATTTCGGGGTGCCCTCCCCCCGGGGTCAGTCCTTCTGCTTGCGGATCGCATCCCGCAACTCATCTCGCTCGACCAGGAGCCGGTCACGTTCCGAGATAAGACGGTCACGCTCCCCCTCGACGGCCTCAGCACGAGCCTCCGACTTGTCGGCGCGGGAACGCTGCTCGGCCAAAGCCTCTGAGACCGAAGCGGCGTCCGCGGCTGCCTGATTGCGTTCTGCGGCAGCCTGATCCCTGATGGCAGCCGCCTCCGCCCTGGCCTGATCGCGCTCGGCCTCTACCTGCTCAACCTCTTCCGCCAGGGCCTCCCGTTCGGCCTCTACCTGCTCAACCTTGGCTTGCCAGCCTGTACGGGCCTCCGCGAATTCGCTGCGGGCCACTGCCACGGCCTCGCGCCACAGTGCAGCGAAACGCGCCTCAACGGCGGCCGGCGGCCCGGGCACCGCTTCGGCCTGCGCCTCCCGCTCATTCCACGCACGCGCCGCCTCGGCGGCCACAGTCATGCGCACGCCGGACCGCTCCCGCACGGCGCGGGCAGTGACCGGGGCGCCTTCGGCAGCCAGAACCTCGGCGGCCTCCGTGGCGCGCTGTTCCGGCGTCTGCTGTTCGGTCATCTGCTGTTCGGTCATCTGCTTCTCCTTCGTTGTCGGAAACAATAGTTACGATGTTTCCCGTTTCCCATGTTACCACCGATGGCACACCGCCATCCTTAAATGGGGGCTTGGTCTTCACAACGCCAGCGGGGGGGCGTCAGCTGCCGAGGGGCTTTCCCTGGGGGATCTCGCGGGCGGCAAGGGGCGGCCATTCCTGGCCGCCGTTGTAATCCTTCTCCAGGGCACTGACTTTCTCGTCAATGGCGGCGTTGATGAACTCGCTCAGGGAGCGGTAGCGGGTGTGCATCTGCGTGTTCAGGTACGCGGCGCGCATCCGGTCGGCGTCCTCTTCCATTTGGTAGAAGCTGGTCTTCTTCGGCGTGGCCTTCGCTGGCCGGGCCGTCTTGGCCGGCGAGGGGGTGGCGGGCGCGGGGGCAGCCGGCGCAGCGGTTTGCTGTCCTGCCAGCTCGGTCACGACGTCGCTTGCGGCCGCCTTGCGCAGCCGTGACGTGCCGGCGGTTCCCAGGGCTGCCAGGGCTTCCTTGTCCGGGGCGCTCCCCCGGCGTCGGTTCTCTGCCATGGTCCTAGTCTTCCTTCGTGATGGTGCGTGCGATTTCTTCCAGCCGGTCCAGCAGCTCGCGCCCGTTCGGGCCGTAGTTGCGCAACGGCACGGCAGCCGAATTCGCCTTGGCGAACGCCTCACGTTCGGGCAGGTACGGCGGCAGCAGCTGGGGGCCGTAGTCAGCTTCCAGCTTCTCAATCCATTCGGCTTGGTCGCTCTTGCGCTTGCTCACGCGGTTGACGATGATGCCGGCCAGAGACAGGCCCGGGTTGAACAGGCTGCGGACGCTGCCAAGGGTCTTGACGATCTCCGACAGTCCCTCGACGGATGAGGCGCGCGGTTCCGTGACCAGGAGGGCGCTGTCAGCGGCCACCAGGGCGTTGATGGTCAGCTGCCCCAGCGACGGCGGGCAATCCAGCAGAACGACGTCGTAGGCCTCCGTGGCTCCGTCCAGGGCAATCCGTAGCCGGTGTTCCCTTCCCATCATCTGGTCCTGCTCGCGGCCCGCGAGGGCGCGCTCGGAGGCTACCAGGTGAACCGCCGGCCATTCTTGGCCTTTGTCGGCGTTGGCCTGCCAGTCAGAGCTGGCGTGGACGGCCGCGTCGGCCATGACGCCGGGGATAACCTCGTTGCCCTCTCCCCCGGCCAAAACGTCGTTCAGGGTGAACTCGGCGTCGCTGACTCCCAGAGTGCTTGTGGCGTTGAACTGCGGGTCAACGTCAATAAGCAGCACCCGCTTTCCCATCCGGTGGGCAAGAACTTCGGCCAGGCCTGCGGTGACGGTGGTTTTACCGACGCCGCCCTTCTGGTTACATACGGCAATGATTTGCGCGCTCATATAAATACCTCCAATACTTCTATTAGTAGCGTTAGGAGTGGAAGTGTCGAGCAATTCCGCGCCATTCCGCCATTGTTACGCAAACTCTACCGGGAACCTCTTACGCTTCTAATAGTACTATTAGAAGCGTAAGAGGTTAATTTTTAAAACACTGCCGCCGGCTGGTGTCCGGACAGCTCGTGATAGGGGACGGTGTCCGTCCAGCTGCCGCCGATCATGGATGGGATGGTTACCGACTTGCGGTTGACGCGCCGGACTTCGTACCAGCCGCCCCGAAACTTCACCTGGTCCCCTTTGTTGATGTTCTCGTGGCCGTAGCTGTTGGCGTGGCCGGCGGCGATCTGCTCGGCCCGTACGCCTTCCCAGTGGTTGATCTGATCCGTCAGTTCCTGGATGCGTGCCCGCAGGCGTTGGGCCTCTTCCCCCTGGGCGGGGTCGTGGTCCTCGGTGTAGCGCTGCTCCCCTACCGTGAACAGTGTCCGACTGTGGCCGTTGAGCCGGCGCTCTGCCCGGCGCTGGTCAGCCTGTAGTGCCTCAATCCGGTTGGCGACAGTAACGGGGTTGTATCTGCGTTCGGTGGCCAGGGCTGCCGTTTCGGCCCGCTCGGCTGCCTGCGTGGCTTCGGTGCCGGCATCCATTGCTCTGCGCGTGGCTCGGTCCGCCCTGGCGATTGCGTTGCGGTGCCGGCTCTCTGAGTGGTGGCCGATCTTGATAGGCTCCCCGCCTTCGGGCAGCCGTGCGTCTGCTGCGCGTGCGCTTTCTTGCGCCTGGTCGGCTGCTGCCGCCCTGCGCTCTGCCTTGTCGGCCAGCGCTTCGGCCCTCTCCCCTGCACGCCTGGCCTTGTCCTGCTCGACATCGGCCGTCGGCCGGGCGGTGTCGTCAATGTCCACTTCTACGGTGAAGCCGGCTGCGCGCAGCTGCTCGGCGGTGCCGTTGATGATGTGGCCGCGTGCGGCGCGGTCGCGGGTGTTGGGCACGTACCAGGTGCCCAGGTTGCGGGACCATCGCCAGCCGCCGGCCTTAAGGATGGTGTTGGAGCCGTCGCCCTTGGCGGTGCCCCGGATGAGTGTTCCCGTCTCGCGGGAGTGGGTGATGATCGTCATTTCGTTTTTCCTTTCGAAAGCACCTCTAACACTTCTAATAGTACTATTAGAAGTGTTAGAGGTCAAGGTTTCTGTAATGGGGTCGTGCGGTGACGTTGCCGGCGCCGTAGTGGATGACGGCGGGGAGCTGGCCGGGGGCGGTGGCCACCAGGCGGTCGGCGGCGTGGTCCCTCACGCCGTCGTCGCCGGTCCATTCCCAGGAGCTGTAGCGGGCTGCGAGGGTGTCGATGTCGGATTCCGTCGGGCCGGGGACAAGGGCGCACGTATTGGGAGAGTAGTAGCCGTCAAAGTCTGCTGATGTCGGCCGGTAGCCGATTTCCCAGCCGATCACGGTGTGCGTGATGCCGGCACCGTTGGCAGCGCGGACTGTGAAGGTGGTTCCGGTGTGGGTGGCTTTGAGGTCTGCACGGATCAGCCGGTTGGTTTCCGCTTGGGTGAGTTGCTGCATTGCGTCACTCACGGTTTGCCTCTTTCGCTTCTAATAGAACTGTTAGTGGCCTGCGGCGGCGAGTGCTGCGGCTACCTGGTCGATCTTGTCGGGCCGGAACCCTGACCAATGGGTTTCGTCGTCCACCACCACAACGGGGGCTTGTGAGTATCCGAGTTCTTCCGTGATGTATTCCAGCGCTGCGGGGGAGGTGGTGACGTCCACGGACTCGTAGCGGATGCCCTTCTTGTCCAACGCCAGGTACGTCATGCGGCACTGCGGGCAACTCGGTTTGGTGTAGACCGTGACAACTGCTGTTTCCGTGTTCATGGCAATCTCCCTCTGGTTTCCCTTTCACTTCTAATAGTACTATTAGAAGTATTAGACGTCAATGATTTTCCTTGATTTCCCGGGCCTTTTCTTCTCCGCACCTGGTCTTGGTGGTGTCGTTTCTGGTGTGCGCGGCGCTCGGTAGGTGCGGAGTCAGAACGGATAGAACCTCAGCGCAAATCCCCCAGCGCCTGAAAACTCATCCCGCCCGGTGGTTCCTGTGCGTGGTCAGGGTATCTGCGGCCTGCCTCCCCGTGTCGTCCAAAGCTGAAAAAACCCGGCCCAGGCGGCGGGGGAGCCGGCCACGTTGAGTGGTGGACCATGGGGAACTGTTCCGCCGTCAGTGATACTTGCTAGACCGAATCTCAAGAGGGAGCACGATGGGCAACGCAAGCTGGCTAAACAGCGAACGTACGCAGGTCACAGTGACGCATGAGCCGTCAGAACCTCGCAATTGGCCGGACGGCCATGTGGGGGTCGCGCTGACCGGCGACGAGCTGGGGGAATGCATCGAGGTTACGATCCACGGTGTCCGGCACTACCTCCACTCATCCACTGCCCGAGAGCTGAGCGATATGCTCAGCTCTCGGATTGACGAGTGGAACGTGACCGCGCGAGCAGCAGGAGTGCCGGAGGTATAAGCCCCTCTCAGGAAGCTGTGCACATCCGCCGGTTGTCTTCGGTGAGGTTCCTGCGCGTGGTGACCTGGCGGTTGTGTGCAGCTGGTCAGGTGGTCCCTGTCGTCCATGTGTGTGCAGGAAAAGCCCGGAGGATTTAGCTTTTGCTGTGCACAGGTGGGCGAGAGGCAGCTAGTGGTGATCCGTGGCTTCGGCGGCCGGTGTCGAAGATGGCCCGGATCTGCGCCAGAGCGGTGACCTTAGCGGGAGTGTCGCCCTGGCTGAGCCGGGCGGCGCGTTCTGCCTGGCGTTCCAGCACCCGACGGCGCTCGGCGTCCTGTTGCCGGCGTTGCTCTGCGTGGCGGTCGGCTGCCTGCTGGTCACGGGAGCGCAGCGGCTCGCCGGCATCCGTGCACCAGGCTCCGAGACGGTGACGTAGCCAGCCGCGCATCCGCCAGGGCTCCCGGGTATCGGGGGCACCGCTGTGCGGCCACTGGGTGCCGTCAGGCATCCAGTCCAGGGCGTGCAGGACGTCAGCGACAGTCCAGCCGGCTAGGAAGAAGTCTCGGCACGAGCTGGCCACGTCCTTGGACGTCATGCAACGCAGCGGAAAACTCCGGTTGCGAATCTCGGCAGCGGCGGCCACACGCTGTATCCGGCGTCTTGGCGTTCGGTGCGCTGGCCACTGGATTTCTGGCCGCCATGGCACCCGGGCGGTAGGTGCGCCGTTTGTGGCGCCTTCGACAATGAGTCGTGGCGAAGCCATGTCGTGATTGAAGCGTTTTTCTCGTGCGCGTGTATGGGTTAACTCTTTCTTATTAAGGTGAGAACCGCCTAGGGCGGGAGGGGTGCCAACTTTGCCCACAAGCGCCAGCGGCGAGGGCGTGCACAGCACGTACACGGCTGCTTCGTTGATGCGCTCCCCATCGGGGCCGGCGGCGGCGTACTTGGCCTGCCGCCCGGCTGCAACGCGGCCGATGATGCCCCAGGCGACTAGAAGCCGTAGGACACGCGCCACGGTCGTCCTGGACGTCCCCGTGGCCGTTATGAGCGCTTCCCAGCCGGGGCGGGTAGTCATGGTGTCGTAGTCCGTGCGCTCGACCAAGGCACGGAGTACGGCCACGATGGTGGCCTGGCCATTGCGGTTGCGGACGGCAAAAGACTCATGGTGCCGCAGCGCTGCCATGGTCTGGCGGCCGTGGGCGGCCCGCACGCTGCCCTTAGGCACGGCGGCCAGGACCACGGCCGATTCGGTCTCACGTGCGCGGTTGACGCGGCGCAGGCGCGGCGCGGAGACGGGGGGGCTACCGTCCAGAACATGGGCATGTAGAATAGCGATAATTCCTAACACTTGAGGGTGTGCGGATGGGAGCCCTTCACCTCGGCCGCCAAGCAAGAGGGTGAAGAGCTTGAATAACTTGATACGAAGGCCCGCCCTAGGCGGGCCTTCCTCGTTTAACTGGCCTTACTGAATAAGGCCCCCTGGTCTTTGAGCTTTTCCAGATCGACGTCGGCTAGGGACCGGCTCACGATCATTTCAAGGAGATCCTGATACGACAGGTTTTGCAGGTCCGCTAGTTCGCGGAGCCGTTCGCCGTCGCTCAGGGTGAGCTTGACGGTGAAGACGTCACGCGGGCCGAGACTGGGCCTGCCCATTCGCTTCTTCATCGGTGCCATAGATCGATCCTTGCTTAACTTTCGTAAGATCAAAGTGATTTCTACCTGCGTGTCGTCAGAATCCTTTGGCGACGGCGGCCGCAGCTGCGAGCCATGCCCGCTGCGTGGCCGGTTGGAGCGCGTCATACCGGATGGGTCCGTTCACTAGGGCCGGGTCGTAGGGGATGCGGACGACGGCCCGGACGTGGGGTGCGAATCCGTCAGCGATCCGCTGGGCTTCTGCTTTGGCGCGTTTGAGGGCGTCGCCGCTCATGGTGCGCTTGGCGTCGGTGGATTCGGAGACGATCACGACGGCGTTGCGGGCCAGTTCGGCGTCGTGGCCACCACGGGATTCCAGCGTCTGCAACGTCAGTCGTGCCGCTTCGGCCCGGTCTTCAATGGCCGTCACGGGCACCACCAGCTGGTTGGTGTGGTGGATCATTTGCCGCCAGTTCGCGGCCCTCGCCGTGTTGCCGGAGTCCATGACGATGAGCCGGTAATAGCGGGTCAGTACCTGGTGGGCAATATCCACTTCCTCGGCGGTCACTTCGTGGTCGCCCTCTTCGTTTTCGTCCGAGCGCAGGACGTCGAACTTGTCCGATGTCTGGTGGTGGACGAACTGGGCGATTTCGGCGGCGTTGGTGCTGGGGGAGAGCAGCGTCTGGGATGAGTCGATGAGGTCAAGAACGCTGTTGTCGTGGCCGCCCTTTTCGGTGCGCCAGCCCAGCGTGCCTTGGGACTCGTTGTTGTCCCAAGCGACGGTGGCGGCCCCGCTGTAGCGGGCCAGGACTGCCGAGAGCATAACGACGGTGGGTGTCTTGTTCGCTCCGCCCTTGCGGTTGACGACGGCCACCGTGCGGGGGCCGGGCCAGTGCTGGCTTACGGTGCGAATGTCTTCACGCTCTGCCAGTTCTTCGGGGGAGGGTTCCATGCGGAATCCAAGCCGGGTGAGCGCGCCACGCCAGCCGCTTGAGGCCGGTTCCAGCACGGGGGCGCTGACAAGGAAGGAGGTTTCCTTGAGGCTGCGCCTGGTGACTACATCCGGCGCCGCCGGCGCTGCTGCGTGGGCGGGTTCCTGGGTCCGGTCCACGGCTGAGGCGAACGTGACCGGCGCGGCCGGTTCAGGAGCGGGCACGACTGCCGGGGCCGGCACTGCTTCCACAGGGACGGCCACAGAGGCCGGCGCAGGCTCAACGGGAGCGGGGGTGGCTTCCGGTACGGAAGTGATCGGAGGGGCCACCACGGGGTCTTTCTGCCGCCGTGGCGTGGTCTTAACCGGGGCGTGTTCGCTCACGGTGCCCTCGGGGGAGACAACGATCTGCCCTTGGCCGTCGGGATCTGTGGTGGTGACTTTCACGGGCCTGCCCAACTGGGCAGCTGTGTCGGTGATGAGGCGCAGCGCTTCGCGCAGCACGGCCGCTTCGTCAGCTGCCTGAATGGGGTGCGACGTGCCATTGATGGTGACTTCGCCGGTTCCGTTGGCCCGCAGAACGGCGGCGATCTTGGGGAAGTCCAGTGTTTGGGTTTCCATCGTCATTCCTTTACTTGGTGCCGTTTGGGGGTGTGAATCGGTTGACCTGCCATGGCTTGTCGGCCGCGCTGCGCAGCAGCTGCACGTCATAGTTGCCGACGTCGGTCGCGAACACGACATGGCAGCCGAAACCGTTGTTCTCATCGACCTTCAACTGGCCGGGGCCGGTGATCTTCTTCACCGGAATGTTGGCCGGGTCAACGTACTGGTAATCAGCCACGGCTTGGGAAGTCAGAATCTGTCCGAGCTCCTGAATCCACACCTTGTCTGTGACTGTGGGGCGCGCGTAGAGGGTCATGGCCCGGGTAGCGGTGTCCAGTGCCGCTTTCTTGCTCGTCTCGTCCCAGGCGATACCCAAGGTTGCCGGGGCTGTTCCGCCAGGGGCCTGGGACTTGCCGCCGGCACTGAGTGAGGCCGGGGCCGTCGCTGTGCCTGTCGGGGACTGTTCCGCGGGCGTGGTGTTGGATGCTGGCGCGCAAGCTGTGCACAGCAGCACGGCTGCCAAGACTGTCAGTGGTCGTTTCATGGTTCCTCCGTTTACTTGCTGCCGGGCAGATACAGGAAAGCGCTAGGAACGCCGTTCTGGACCGTGCGGGTGTAATAGTTGTGATCGTTGGGGGCGGGGTTGCCGTTGTAGCCCTCTTCCAGATAGCTTCCGTCGCCGTT
This sequence comes from Arthrobacter sp. SO3, assembly GCF_020532825.1. Lineage (GTDB taxonomy): Bacteria > Actinomycetota > Actinomycetes > Actinomycetales > Micrococcaceae > Arthrobacter. The sequence goes on along the minus strand of NZ_MQTS01000040.1, from coordinate 7,543 downwards.
GACTGCCTTGACGACGGCCACGTGGCCAAACGTGGCGTCTGCGCCGCCGGCTCCGGGGGCGTACCAGACGACTGCGCCGACGCGGGGTGTGTTGCCGGTGGGCCAACCCTTGGCATCCCAGCCGTCTTTCCACGTCAGGGCCGAGCCGAGCACGGCACTATCGGGCCGGAAGGTGCCGTTAAGTACCTTGTACGGTGCGCTGGTGCTGCCCAGTTGTTGGTTGACGCGCCACAGGGCGAAGTCAACGCATTCGCGGTTGTACATGCCCAGTGGGCTGGGCTGGTAGATAGGGGCGTTGGGCCACGGAAGGTCGTCACCCTTGCCGGACTCGCCGGGGATGCCGCAGGAGCTTTCCCCGCCTGCATCAGTGGCCGGAACGCCGGCAAGGGCGGCCACGACTTCTACGGCTGCCGGCCAGTAGCTCTGGTAGTGGTAGGGGTCCGCGTTCCGCTGGACTCGGTGGGCTGCCGTGGTGGGGTCGAGTTGTTCCCAGCCGTCGACCTTTTGCAGGGCCTTGAAGAAGTTCGCGGCTGAAATAGTGGGGTTCATGCGGTCCGCGTAGCTGCCCCATGCGCCGTTGGCGCGCTGCTGGAACAGGCCTCGGGAGTCCGGGCCGGGGCCGTCCCCGTTGTCGAGGACTCTCAGGCTGGATTCGCCCATGGCGGTCATGACGCCGATGGTCTGGCCACGGGCGGAGAGTTTGAGAGTCTTGCCGGCGTTGATGACCAGGGCAGCGTTTTTCAGCTGTTCGCCCTGGTAGCCGGCCACTGGGACCTTGGGGAGCTTGCTTTCGTCTACGGTGACGCTGCCGCCGCCGGGTGTGCAGACATCGGCGGCGGCTTTGGAGCCGCCGCCGAACAGAATGATGGATAGAACCAGGACGACCGGCATGGCGATTGCCGCGATGATCAGTAATGGTCCGCCCTTATGAGATTGCATGTGTCCCCCTCACATTCATTGGCGTTAGACCTGATCCGCGTTCGGCTCCGGGGTCTTCCCTTCGCGGAGCGTATTGCGGTTCTCCCACACCCAGTCCCTGACCTCGTCGCGCGAGATGAGCCATGTCTTCTCGATTTGATAGGCAGGAATGACCCCGTGCTGAAGCCACTTGTACGTCGTCTGCTTCGACTGGTTGAGCGCTTCTGCTAGTTGCTGGACGTTGATGCGTTCGGGGTAAGCAGCGAATAACGCATCCAAGTACTTCCTATCCATTAGGGCATTACTCCACTCCATGGATAGATAATACAGCATAAATCAGTACGATCTAGTATGATTGAGTACATGGGGGCCTCCTGCTGACGGTGCTTACAGATACGATCATTGCGGACATAACAGGGGGATGTTAAATGCCAGTCTCAAAGAACCGCTGGGTAAGTGTCAGCAGTGAATCCGTTGACGATCCAGCACCCGGAGAAATAGATGAGCCCTCAGCGCTCCTACCCACGGGACCAACAAGACCCCAGCTCAGTGTTCCGCAGCCGGACCACGTTGACCGGCTTCCACGCCGAAACGTCTCTGACGGCACACCGGAGTACTGGTGGTTGGGCGTCCATGGCGGGGCGGGCGAATCCTCGCTGGCCCGTCTGGGCAAGCACACCAGGGCGGCTGAACATCACTGGCCGCAGACCGCTGCCGGCTCAACCGTCGTCCTCGTAGCCCGATCCAATATGCACGGCCTCAGGGCCGCCCAACGGGCCGCGACTGAATGGGCCTCCGGCTCATTGCCGGGCATCCGTGTAGCCGGCCTTGTCGTCATGGCCGACGCTCCGGGCAGGCTTCCCAAAGAGATCCGCGAATTCGCCCGGGTCGTCGGCGGGGGAGTGCCACATCTGTGGAACGTCCCCTGGGTCGAGGAGTGGCGCTTGGGCCACGAGGTCCCCAAAGAACTGCTCCCCAAAGATATGCGCATCGTGCTTGAACAGGTGCGTATCGCTGCCACAACAACCACAGCCGGATTCCCGGCCAAATAGAAAGCAGGAAAACCATGTTGCTCTCCAAGGCCATGTACTGGTCCAGCTACGTGATCACGGAGGTTCCCAACCCAGGAACGGGTGAGGCACCTCCCGGCTCAGCCGGCCTTCTGACGATCTTGAAGTGGATCGCCTGGATTGTCTTTGCCCTCGCCGTCGTCGGCATCCTCACTTGTGCCGGAACCATGATGGTGAACAACCGTCGCGGTGAAGGTGGCGAGCACGCGGGCCGACTGGCCTGGGTGCTCGGCGGCTGCATTCTCGCCAGCGTCGCATCCGGCGTTGTAGGCGCACTGGTCTAAGGAGTAGAGCCATGACTGAACCGGCAGAAACGAACGAAGACCAGAATCCACTGACGAAGCCTAAGTTCATCATCTCGGCCGTTGTCGTGGCGATAATTGTTGCATTGGGCATCATCCTGGCGGTACTTCCGAAGGGCGGAGGGACAGCCGCGCCAGCTGCATCTTCCAGCAACAGCCCGTCCACCAGCGCACAGTCCAGTGCTGGACCTGCGGCGAGTGTTTGTGGGCTTCCCGACGGGGACCAGTCCAAGCCGGCGACGGCCCCGACAGACACGAAGTGGGAACTTGTAGGGAAGGTTGCGGCTCCGACTTCGCCCGAACGCTACGGCCCGGGCAAGACGGCGCCCACCGGACTTCGCACCTGCTTTGCACATTCGCCCACGGGAGCGCTGTACGCAGCTGCGAATGTCACGACTCTTTCAGCAGTCGGCAAAACACGGCTCGTGTTGGAAAATCTGGCCGTTCCCAGTGCGGAAAGAGATGCCCTTCTCAAGCAGCAAGAGCCTGCATTGTCCACTTCTACGGCTCAACTGGCCGGATTTGCGATTCGTTCTTATAGCTCTGATAAGGCAGTAATCGACTTGGCCTTTAAGGGAGACAACGGGGCGTTTGTTTCCATCCCTGTTCCCCTCCAGTGGCATGCCGGCGATTGGAAGATCATTGTCCCAGCAACCGGTAGTACCGGCGCGGGCCAGATTCCAGATATCAGCGGCTATGTCCCGTGGGCCGGTGTGTAATGGCTTGCACTGGCTGGGACTTCTTTAATCCGGGCTGCCAGGTCGGCCAAGTCGTCCAGGACGCTGCCGGGGATGCCATCAAGAACATGGCCAAAGCCATTGCTGATGCGGTGGGACAGACTGTCAAGACTCTGGGTACGTTCTGGGTCAACGTCGGCACTCCGAATCTCACTGCCTCGCCTGGAGGAAGCACTGCGAGCGATCCCGTTCAGTTCTTGCAGAACAGCTTGTGGTTCTGGACGGCTGCTCTGGCGGTTCTGTCTGTGCTGGTGGGGTCGGCCAAGATGATCATTGAGCGCAGGGGCGCACCAATGCGTGATCTGGGCCGGTCCCTGGCGACTCTCGTTGTCGTATCCGGCGCGGGTGTTGCAGCCGTAGGACTGCTGACCGTTGCGGCCGATCAATTCTCCGCGTGGATCATCACCAACTCCACCCAAGGAACGTCGTTCAACGACAAGATCGGGACGATGTTGGCACTTTCGTCTACGAGCCCGCTTGGCTCGATCATGATTATTTTGCTCGGCCTAATCGCGATCTTTGCCTCTGTGATCCAGATCGTTCTCATGGTTGTTCGGGGCGGCCTGCTAGTCATTCTGACGGGCATCTTCCCTACAGCGGCTGCCTTCACGAATACGGAGGCAGGCAAGAGCTGGTTCCAGAAGTGCACGGCGTGGCTGATTGCTTTCATTCTCTATAAGCCGGCGGCGGCAATCGTCTACGCAACAGCTTTCAGGCTGGTTGGAACAGACATCTTTGGAGGCGGGGGAGACGGTGCAACGTTCGGCTCTGCCTTATTGGCCACGGTCACAGGGTTGGCATTGATGGTTGTTGCCCTGTTTGCCATGCCGGCCCTGATGCGGTTCGTTACACCGATGGTTGGAGCCGTAGCGTCTGGGGGCGGCGGAATGGCTGCCGGAGCCGTAGGCGGGCTGGCTTCGGGGGCAATCAACATGGGTAGTGCTGGCCGAGGTGGTGGCGGTTCTGCCGGCAGCGTTTCCAACGCTGGTTCTAGCAATTCGTCTGGATCGCAAGGGCCGTCTGGCACTGGTAGCCAGGGCGACGCCGGGTCCTCTGGGACGGCCGGCAAGTCTGGCGGTTCCGGGACCAGTGGCGGTGCGCCTGCTGCCTCGGGTGCTGAGGCGTCTTCTGCCGGATCGGCAGGCGGTGGAGCTGCCGCAGCTGGTGGCGGCGGTGCCGCAGCTGGTGGCGGCGGTGCCGCAGCTGGTGGCGGTGGTGCAGCTGCAGGTGGTGCGGCCGCAGCGGCCGGGCCGGCAGGTGTTGCTGTGGCTGCGGGTGTTGAGGTAGGAAAGGCGGCCGCAGGGGCGGCCAAGACCATGAGTGAAGAATCAACAGGGGGTGCCTGACATGGCGGCTATCGAAAATACGTACCGTGAACCGACATACGGCAACTGGCGGCGGCCGCGCAGGGCCGGCATCGGCACACTGGGAGGCTTGGCCACGGCCGGCTTGTTCCTGGGGCTGATCGTTACCGTTATCTGCTTCTTCATCGGCGGCTGGCTGGCCGGTCTGATTGCCTTGATTGTGCTGGGCCTGGCCCTGGCTGTCGTCTCTGTGAACGACAAGCACAACAAGTCATTGGGCGAACGTGCCTTCGGCCGTCTGGCGTTCCACTCGGCCCGCCGTAAGAAGACCAACATCTACCGTTCCGGCCCGCTCGGGCTGACGCCTTGGGGAGAGTTCCAGCTGCCGGGTATCGCGGCCGGCTCAAAGCTGTACGAGTTCCACGACTCCTACGGCCGCCCGTTCGCCTTGATCCACCTTCCGTCAACAGCCCACTACACGGTTGTATTCGGCACGCAGCCTGACGGCGCGTCGCTAGTCGATCCCGAACAGGTGGATGCCTGGGTGGCCAACTGGGGCGGCTGGCTGGCCAGCCTGTCCAATGAGCCCGCTGTGGTAGCTGCGTCCGTCACGGTCGAAACGGCACCGGATTCCGGCGCCCGCCTGCGCCGGGAAGTCGAGTCGAACATTCACGACGATGCCCCGGCGATTGCCAAGGCCATGCTGCGCGAGGCCTTGGAAACGTACCCGCAGGGATCGGCCACGATCCGGGCTTGGGTAGCGCTGACATTCAGTGCCGCGGCTCGGTCGGGTGGTAAGCGCCGCACGGCCGAAGAAATCGCACGGGATCTGGCCTCCCGCCTTCCCGGGTTGACGGAACGCCTCGAATCCACGGGTGCCGGTGCCTGCGCTCCGTTGAATGCTCAGGAGCTCTGCGAGGTGGTACGGGTTGCCTATGATCCGGCGGCCGCCCGCCTCATTGATGAAGCGCACTACCAGGGCACGCCCGTTGACCTGACGTGGGGCGAGGTTGGCCCTTCCGCCCATCAGGCGGACTGGGCCGGGTACCGGCATGACTCCGGGCACTCGGTGTCCTGGACCATGACCGGCGCACCGCGCGGCCACATCCTGTCCTCCGTGCTGGCCCGTCTGGTTGCCCCGCATGCGGAAATCGACCGTAAGCGCGTCACGCTGCTGTACCGACCCATTGAGTCGGGACGGGCGGCCGCCATTGTCGAGTCGGACCAGACAAACGCATTGACCAGGGCATCATCGACGAACCGGCCCACGGCCCGTTCACTCGTGGATGCCCGCGCAGCGCAGGCCACCGCAGCGGAAGAGGCCAAAGGGGCCGGACTGGTCAACTTCGGCATGGTGGTCACGGCCACGGTGCTGTCGGCTCACGGCTTGGACGATGCAGTGGCCACGGTCGAAGGCAACCTCGGCCCGTCGGCCAGGCTGCTCATGCGCCGCGCCTACGGCTCCCAGGATTCGGCTTTTGCGGCGTCGCTGCCGCTCGGTCTTGTCCTGCCTAAGCATTTGAAGGTTCCCGAAGAGATCCGCGAGGCCATGTGATGTTCGGTAGCAAGACCAAGCACAAGAGGACCACCGCCGGCCCGCGAACGCTATCTGCCGCCGTCGTTCGCCGCCCGGGCTTGCGTGGCTGGCGCGGCCGTGGCCAGGGTGAAGCGGCCTACGTAACGGCCGCCGACGAGTGGCGCGGCACCTCCGTGCAGGTCTGCGGGCTGTGGCCCTTTGTTGGCGGCAGCGGTACACCGATTCTCGGTGTGCCCATTGGTGTCCACACGGACACGGGCGCACCGTTCGGCGGAGACCCGATCAGCTGGTTCATGCACGGGATGATCAACAACCCGTCCATGTTCGTCCTGGGCCTGCCGCACTACGGCAAGTCCACGCTGGTGAGGCACATCGTTCTGGGCCTCGCCGGCCGAAGCATTAACCCCCTGATCCTGGGGGACTTGAAGCCGGACTACGTTGACCTGATCAAGGCAATGGGCGGCCAGGTCATTAGCCTGGGGCCTGGCCGTGGCCACCTGAACGTCCTTGATCCCGGGGAAGCAACGGGCGCGGCGGTCCGGCTGCTCACCGCCGCTGAAGAGAACCGGGCCAAGGCCAATAGGGCCACGGATGAGAACGAGAAGAAGCGTCTGCTGGGCAACGCGACGAAAGCGGAGAAGCTGGCCGAAGAACTCATGGCTGACGCCCACAACCGGCGGCTGAACATGGTGACAGCGCTGATTACGATTGTGCGGAACCAGAAGCCTAGTGCTCACGAGGAATCCATGATCGACCGGGCGCTGCACATCCTGGACGAACGGCTGGACCGGGTGCCATTGATCGGGGATCTGATCGAGGTCATTAAGGACGCTCCCGACGAGCTGCGCGACATTGCCCTGGACCGTGGCGATATGTCCCGCTACCTGGACGCCACGGACCAGCTGCGCACCTCGCTCTACTCCCTCAACGGCTCGGGCCGGTTCGGAGACATGTTCTCTCAGCCGACGGACCAGCCGATGAACCTGTCCAAGCCGGTGGTCTTCGACCTCTCGGGGATCTCCGATACCCAGCGGGACATTCAGGCAGCTTCGCTGCTTGCCTGCTGGTCTACCGGCTTTGCCACGGTGCAGGTTGCCCATGCCCTGGCAGACGCCGGGCTGGAACCGCGCCGTAACTACTTTGTGGTGATGGATGAGCTGTGGCGGGCGCTGCGCTCCGGTGAAGGCATGGTGGACCGGGTGGACTCCCTGACCCGCCTGAACCGTACCGAGGGTGTGGGGCAGGCCATGATCACTCACACCATGAGCGACTTGGAGGCGCTGCCTACCGAATCCGAACGGATGAAGGCCCGCGGATTTGTGGAGCGCTCGGGCATGGTGGTCTGCGGGGCGCTCCCCAGCGGTGAGATGGAGAAGCTGAACAAGGCTGTCACGCTCTCCCGCGCCGAACAGGCCCGCCTCATTTCCTGGGCTGACCCCGGATCGTGGACGGACGTTGGCGGCTCCCGCAAGCAGGTACGGCCCGGGCTGGGAAAGTTCCTTTTCAAGGTCGGCGGCCGCCCCGGGATTCCCGTGGCGTTGAAGCTAACCAGTGTTGAAAAATCACTGCACGATACAAATAAGCGCTGGCACGATAACAGTGAGAAGTTCGCGTGAATTTTGACGCTTTCGGCGTGAACTTGAGCATGCCCGGGGGTTGCAGCCGGTGTGGATGC
>NZ_MQTS01000004.1:33605-47132 GCF_020532825.1 Arthrobacter sp. SO3 | reverse complement strand
GAGAGGAGGGGACGTCCGACGTCGCCCGGGCACCAACGCACAAGCAACGCGGGGTCACGTACGGCCCATCCCGGGGCCTCCCATGGGCCGAAGATGACCCCGCGTTGCTGTTCCCGGCCACGGTCCGCCGTGCTGCGCTGCGTGCTCGGCCAGGGTCCGCCGTGTGCTGCACCGCGTCCTCCCGCGCGGGCCGCACTGGCGGCTGCCCCGGATCACCCACGGCGGAGGATGCACCGGGCGCCGCTGCCCGGCAGAGTGCCCCTATGACGGAGACCGGACAACGGCGGAGCGGCTGGCTGCGCCAGCTGATGCCAGGGCTCGACGTCGCCGCGACGTACCAGAAGAGCTGGTTCGGCAAGGACATCGTCGCCGGGATTGTCCTGGCGACGCTACTGGTTCCCCAGGGCATGGCCTACGCGGAACTGGCGGGGCTGCCCCCGATCACCGGGCTGTACACCACCGTCCTCTGCCTGTTCGCCTATGCAATCTTTGGTCCGTCCCGCATTCTCGTGCTCGGCCCGGACTCCTCGCTCGGCCCGATGATCGCCGCGACGGTCCTACCGCTCGTCGCGTCCGACGGCGACCCGCAGAAGGCCGTCGTGCTTGCGTCGATGCTCGCACTGATGGTCGGCGCCATCATGGTCCTCGCCTCGGTGGCCAAGCTCGGATTCATCGCGGACCTCATCTCCAAGCCCACGATGATCGGCTACATGAACGGCCTCGCGGTCACCATCCTGGTCGGCCAGCTCCCGAAGCTCTTCGGGTTCAAAGTGAGCGCCGAGGGCTTCATCGGGGACCTCGTCGGCTTCATCCAGGGCCTGGCCGGGGGCGAGGCGGTGGCGGCCGCGGCCGCCGTCGGGATCGCCGGGATCGTGCTGATCCTGGCGCTGCAGCGGTGGCTGCCCAAGGTCCCGTCGGTGCTCGTCATGGTGGTGCTCGCGATCGGGGCGGCCTCGTATTTCGGCCTCGCGGACCGTGGCGTGTCACTCGTCGGGGAGCTCCCGCAGGGCTTTCCGCCGTTCACGATCCCCTATCTGGACTTCGCTGACTTTGCCCTGATGTTTGCCGGCGCCCTGGGGATTGCGCTGGTTTCGCTGACCGACACGATCTCGACGGCGTCGTCGTTCGCCGCGCGCTCCGGTGAGGAGATCCGTGGCAACCAGGAGATGATCGGCATCGGTGCCGCGAACCTGGCCGCGGGCCTCTTCCAGGGATTCCCGGTGAGCACCAGCGGCTCGCGGACGGCGGTGGCGGAACGTTCCGGCTCGAAGACCCAGCTCACCGGCGTGACGGGGGCCCTGCTGATCCTGCTCATGCTGGTGCTGCTGCCGGGGCTGTTCCGGAACCTGCCCCAGCCGGCCCTCGCGGCCATTGTGATCACCGCTTCGATCTCCCTGGCCGACATCCCGGGCACCGTCCGTCTCTGGCACCAGCGCAGGACCGAGTTCTCCTTGTCGATTGCGGCCTTCCTCGGGGTGGCGTTGCTGGGCGTTCTGCCCGGCATCGGCATTGCGGTGGGGCTGTCCGTCCTCAACATTTTCCGCCGGGCCTGGTGGCCCTACGAGACCGTGATCGGGCGGGTGCCCGGAGTCGAGGGATTTCACGATGTGCATTTCCACCCGGACGCGAAGCACCTGCCCGGCCTGGTGATCTACCGCTTCGACGCGCCGTTGTTCTTCGCCAACGTCAGGCCTTTCCGCGAGAATGTCCGGCGGCTGGCCCGCACCGAACCCAAGCCGCGATGGATCGTCCTCGCGGCCGAACCCATCACCGACGTCGACACGACCGCTTCGGATGTGTTGCTTGAACTGGACGTGGAGCTGAACGCGCAGGGCACCTCGCTCGTGTTCGCGGAGCTCAAGCACGGGGTCCGGACGAAGATCGAGCGCTACGAACTGACCCGCCAAATCGATCCGCGCCACTTCTACCGCACCATCGACGCAGCCGTGGCCGCCTACATGGCCGAGACCGGGGCCGACTGGAGCTCCGGGGACTAACAGACACGAGCAACGCGGGGTCACCTACGGCCCATTCCGGGGTCCCGGATGGGCCGTAGGTGACCCCGCGTTGGTGTTGCTACTCCGGTGTTCCGGTTCGCGCGATCGTGCGCCGCAGGAGGGCGGCCGTGAGCCACGTGACGGCGCTGCACACCGCGACGCCCCAGGCGATGTCGGTCAGGGCCACCACGGGCGGGAAGTCCTTGAGTACGGCGAGCCCGGTGAGTGCCCAGGTTGCGTAGGTGAAGAAGCCGAAGATGGCGGCTCCCGCCACCCGTTGCCGCAGAGTGGCGTTCGGGTCGTTGGGCCGGACACCGTAGTGCAGGATCCCCACGACATAGACGAGGTAGAAGGCGACGGCGCCGGCCAGGTTGGCGCTGGGCGCGAGCAGGTCGCCGATCTGGCTTTTGTACTGGTTGTTCGCCACGGTGCCGATCCAGACGACGTCGATGGCGGCGAAAATCACGGCGGCGACCGCGTAGGACAGCAGCCACCTCTTGACGGGGATGCTCATGCTTGGCTCCTGGGGTCGGCGTAGAGGTCGGCGACTATGTGGTGGACACGTTCGGTGAAGGCGCCGCGCTTGAGTTTCATCGTGGGGGTCACGATGCCATTGGCCTCACTGAGATCGGTGAGCAGCAGCACGAAACGGCGCACCTGCTCGGAGCGGGCGATTTTCGCGTTGGCGGCGCTGACCGCCTTGCCGATGGCGGTGAGGAGCCGCGCGTCCTCGATCTGGACGGCACCGCCGTCGTCCGGGATCCGCAGGCCAGCCAGATCGGCGATGCCCTCCCGTTCCGCCCAGGCCGCGACGGACTCCGGGTCCAGCAGCACGAGGCCGCCGAGGAAGGGTTTGCCTTCTCCCACCATCACGGCGTGCGCGACCAGCGGGTCGCCCTCGACGTAGCCTTCCCAAATGGCGGGGGTGATGGTCTTCCCGCCCGCGGTGACGATGACGTCCTTGATCCGGCCCTTGAGGGTGAGCCGTCCCAGCTCATCGAGTTCGCCGAGGTCGCCGGTGCGGAAGAACCCGTCCACGAAGGCGTCGGCGTTATCGGCAGGTCTGCGGTAGCCGGCGAACACGCCGACGCCGCGGGCGAGCACCTCGCCCTGGTCCGACAGGCGCACCGTTGTGCCGGGCATCGGAATGCCCACCGTTCCGGCCTTGATCGCCCCGGGCATGTTCCCGGTCAGCGGGGCAGTTGTTTCGGTGAGGCCGTAGCCCTCGATGACCGGCAGCCCGAGGCCGCGGAAGAAGAGGGAAAGCTCGGCGTCGAGCGCGGCGGCACCGGACAGCAGGTAGTCAAGGCGTCCGCCCATCAGCTTCCGGAGCCGTGCGTAGAACAGGCGATCGAACAGGGCATGCCTGGCCCGCAGGCCCAGCGCGGCCCGCGCGGCCGGGTCGGCGTCGCGGGCTTCGGCGAAGCGGCCCCATGCCACCGCGGTGCTTTGCGCGGACGCCCACACCCGTCCGAGGTTCTTCTTCGCCGCGGCGGCCGCCGCGGACGCCTGGATCTTCTGCAGCACGCGGGGGACCACTACGAGGAAGGTGGGCTTGAGGGCGCCGAGGGCGGGCACGACGTCCCGGGGGTCGGACAGGTGCGCAATGCGCATCCCGTTGGCCAGGCAGGTCAGCTGCAGCCCGCGGGCCAGCACATGGGCCATCGGCAGGAAGATGATGGTGTTGCCGTTCTCGCGGACCACGCCGGTGTAGGCGGCCGCCACGTTCAGCACCTGCCCCACGAAGTTGCCGTGGGTGATGAGGGCACCCTTGGGCGCGGCCGTGGTGCCGGAGGTGTAGACGATGGTTGCCACCGCGTCCAGGTCTGCCAGCAGGCGCCGATTCTCGACGGCGCTGTCCGGTATTCCGGCGCCAAGACGGACTAGCTCGGCCAGGTCCGCCCCCGGGCGGGCATCCATGGTCCAAACCCCCAGGCCCGGTGTCCCGGCCTGTTCGAACCCCTGTTCCAGCAGGAGGGCATGCTCAGCGGTGCCGGCGATCGCGAGGCGCACGTCGGCGTCGGCGAGGATCGCGGTCACCTGGGGTGCGGCTGACGTCTCGTAGACCGGGACGACGACGGCGCCAGCGAACCACGCTGCCATGTCCGCCAGCGCCCACTCATACCGGGTGGGGGACATGATGGCGAGCGATTCGCCGGGCCCGAGGCCGGCCGCGATGAAGCCTTTGGCCAGGGCACGGACCTCGTCAACGAACTGACGGGTAGTCACCTGGCGCCAGGGGTCCGTGATTGCGGCATCCGCGGACCGTACCTCGAAAGCTATGTGGTCGGGGGAAGTCCGCAACCGCTGCATGAGCAGGTCTGTCGCGTTCCGGTGACCGGACGGATCGGCCAGCAGCGGGGTAGTGAGCTCTCTCATCGGGCGTCCTTCTCCGAAAGTGTGTGCAAGTGGTCCCGCATCAGGTGCTGGGCGACGTCGAGGAAGTCCGCGACGGCGGTCTGGTCGGCGGCGGGCAGGCCCTTGATGTGCTCGTTGGTGGCGTCCATGAGGGGCCGCATCAGGTTCATGGTTCCGCGCGAGGCCGCCGGTGTGGCGCTCACCTGGACCTGGCGCCGGTCGTCCGTGCTCCGGTGGCGTGCCACGAAGCCGTGGGACTCCAGCCGGCTGATGATGGCGGTGGTGGTGGCCGGAGTTGCGCCCAATTCTTCGGCGAGTTTGCCCGCGGTGACCGGACCCGAACGTCCGAGGGCGGACAGTGCCCGGAAATCAGTGAGTTTCAGCCCCATGCCGCGGGCGATCTCCCACTCGGTTTCATTGGCGAGGGTGAACAGGCTCTGCAAGGCCAGCGTGGCCGGGTGGTGCTGCGGGGCGCTCATGTCCGCTCCTTAGGTTCCGGATCCCGTTCTTCGACAATCTAGTTCGATGATCTATTATTCAATCTTATTTGATCATCTACTTGGATTGCTAAAACTGTTGATGCCCGGAACGACGTCTCCAGCCGAATTGGCCGCGGCCCGCTGCGCGGATGAAAGGAAATCTTGGTGAAGGATTCACACCGAAAGTCGCTCATCGTCATCCCCGTGGTGGTGCTGCTGGCGGCACTCGTTGCCGCGGCCGGCTCCCAGGGCGGGGCAACCCTTGGCGGGATTCCTGTTTTCGCCATGGCCGTTGGGGCCGCGTTCCTCATTCAGTGGCTGGTGTTCATTCCCTCGTTCAAGGCCCAGACCGAGAGGTTTTTCGACCTGACCGGTTCCTTGACCTATATCGCCATCACACTTTTGCTGGTCCTGCTCACTCCGGGAGTCGACGCCCGGGCGCTGCTGCTGGCGGCCATGGTGCTCGCCTGGGCCCTGAGGCTTGGGAGTTTCCTGTTCCGCCGCATCAGCAAGGCCGGCAAGGACGACCGCTTCGACGAGATCAAGCCCTCCTTCGTGCGGTTCCTCAACGTATGGACCATCCAGGGACTGTGGGTGGTCTTCACCGCGGCCGCAGCGTGGGTGGCCATTACGTCGGCCACCAGGGTAGGCCTTGACTGGTTCGCGCTGGTCGGTTTCATGGTCTGGGCCCTCGGGTTCGGATTCGAAATTGTGGCCGACCAGCAGAAAAGCCGCTTCAACGCAGACCCCGCCAACAAGGGCAAATTCATCTCCACCGGGCTGTGGTCCAAGTCCCGCCACCCGAACTACTTCGGCGAGATCCTGCTCTGGATCGGTGTCGCAATCATCGCCGTACCCGCGCTGCAGGGCTGGCAGTGGGTGGCCCTGATCTCCCCGGTGTTTGTCACGCTGCTGCTCATCAAGGTCAGCGGCGTGCCGCTTCTGGAAACGAAGTCCGACAGGAAGTGGGGCGGCCAGGCCGATTATGAAGCCTATAAGCGGAGCACCCCCGTCCTGATTCCCAGGCCCTAGTAACGTCCAGCAACGCGGGGTCACGTAGCGCCCATCCCGGCGTCCCGGATGGGCCGTACGTGACCCCGCGTTGCTTTTGCTACTGGCGGGTACCGTGCTTTCGCCCCTCGCGGACCCCGGTTTGGGGTGTAATAGTGGGTCACGACACACAGAGTTAACCGATCCCGACTCGCGGAAACTCGATGATCCTTGGCAAAATGCAGGTGGATCAATTGCTTCTAAAGGAGACCCATGGCCGAGAACACTGCCGAAAACACCAACCGTCGACTGAAGGCCGTACTGGACGTTCTGGCAGAGGAGGTGTGGACGGGTGAAAAGCTGAACGCCGGTGCAGTCCTGGGCGAGGCAATCGCACGCGTTCCGCTCAACGAGTTTGAGCGTGAACTGCTCAGCGGCGGAATTCCCCGCGGCCACAAGACCCTGACTTCCGCCACGGCGAAGTTGGTCAAGGCAGGCTGGCTCGTCAAGGGCCGTTCGGGCTGGACGATCACTGAGGACGGCCAGCGCGCCACTGTCGCGTTCGCTGACCCGGCCGCTTTCGCCGCAGCGCTCGACGCCGGAACTCCCGTTCCCGCCGACACCCCGCTTCCGTCGGAGCCCGCCGTGAAGCCGGCTGCGAAGGCCGCCGCACCGAAGGCAGCCCCGAAGGTGGCTCCGAAGGCGGCCCAGGTTGCCGAAAAGGTCGCCGGCAAGGCTGCCAAACTGGTCGAAGAGGCGGTTGCTCCCGTCGCCAAGGCGGTCCGCAAACGCAAGGCACCCGCCAAGGCCCCGGCGGCCGAGACGTCCGCGGCCGAGACTCCCGCAGCCGAGACTCCTGCGGCCGGTGCGGCAGCCCCCGCGGCTGAGGCGCCTGCCGTCAGCGTCGCGACCATTGCGCAGCCCGAAGCTGTGGCCGTAGCAGGGGATTTCAACATCCTGCTGGGCGCACCGGCCAACTGGGCCCCGCAATACGATGAATCCCAGATGGAACTTGACCTCGTCGACCAGCTCTGGAAGCTCGCGGCCGATCTCCCGGCCGGTTCCTACACCTTCAAGATCGCGCTGAACCGCTCCTGGGACGAGAACTTCGGCGCCTTCGGTGCCTTCGATGGCGCCAACCACGAGGTACACCACCCCGGCGGCCTGCTGGTCATCCACTACGACCACCGGACCCGCGACATCATCCTGCCGTAGCCGGCGACGCGCATTCTTTCTGCCGTCGCGCCAAAGACCCCTCGCTACCGAATTCCGGCGTCGAGGGGTCTTTGGCGCATCGCGGGCGGCTTGGCGCGTCGTGAACTTGTGGCAGGGCTGGTGGGCGGGGTGCTTCCGGCGGGCACGCGGACGTTGGGCATGCCCCGCGGTAACGGCCCCTGACCGGGCGCGGCGGACCGGCCTAGCATTGGATTATGGAAACCGTCGAGGTTGATGGGCTGCGGATCGCGTATCAGCGGGTTGGCCAGGGACCGGCACTCGTCCTGTTCCACGGGGTCGGGGAGGACGGCCGGATCTGGGGTCCGCAGTTGGAGGGCCTCTCGGACGAGTTCACGGTGTTCGCCTGGGACGCTCCCGGGTGCGGGCAGTCAGACGACCCCGCTCCCGACTTGTCCGCCGAGGAGCTCGGCGCACTATCGGCCGGATTCCTGCGCGCCGCCGTGCCGGCAAAGCCGCACCTTCTCGGGCTGTCGTGGGGTTCCCTGGTGGCCTTGGAGCTGTACCGCGGGTATCCCGGGATGCCCGCCTCCCTGGTACTGGCCTCCGCCTACGCCGGCTGGGCTGGCTCCCTGCCGCCCGAGGAGGTGGAGCGGCGCTACGCCCAGGTGCTGGCCGAGATCGGTCAGCCGCCGGAGAAGTTCATCAACGAGTGGCTTCCCACCCTGTTCACGGACAAAGCCGATCCCGCCGTAGTTGCAGCAGTCGGCCGGATTATGGCCGACGTGCGCCCGGCCGGGATGCGGGCCCTCCTCTCAGCCAGCGGCCGGGCGGACTACCGCCCCGTGCTGCCCACCATCAGTATTCCCACGCTTCTGCTTTATGGCGCAGACGATCAGCGCTCTCCGTTGAGCGTGGCCCACGAACTGCACCGCCAGATTCCAGGCTCACAACTGGCGGTGATTCCCGACGTCGGGCATCTCGCTCCGATGGAAGCGCCCGAGGCGTTCAACACGGAAGTGCGGAATTTCCTGCACGGCATCGCTGCGGCGTGAGCCGGCCCGCAGACTGCGCAGCTGTGGAACCGTGACAGCCGCAGACTGAGCTGGAACCGTGACGGCCGCGGACCGCGCGGCGTGAGCCGGCCCGCAGACTGCGCGGCTCTGAAATCGTGACGGCCCGCGGACTGAGCGGCCCTAGAACCGTGTCGGGTCCGGCGGCGCGACCGGGCCGGGATCGGGAATCGGCAGCGGGCTGGGTACCGGAAAAGGACCGGGCTCCGGCGAGGGGCCCGGTTCCGGAATCGGCGCCGGCGGCGGGACCGGCCCGGGCTCCGGCGGGAACGGATCCCCGGGTTGCGGCTCGGGCGTGGTGGGCCCGGGTTCCGGCGGAAACGGCTCAGGTTCGCGGGCCGGTGGAATGGTCATGTCAGGCTCCCTCACTCATCGTTGAACGTTGAAAGTTGTACGGGACGGGTGGTGCGGGCTTACCGCGCCGGATGCGTTTCTCCGGCGCGCAGGACTTTCAATTCCCACGCCCGCAGATGCAGCCGGGGCACCGTGGCCTCGGCGGGGTAGTTTCCCAGCACCAATTCCGCGCTGCCCCATGCGAGCGGAACGTCGGCGTCGTCGAGCGTGACCTCCTGGTCCTGGCCGGAGAAGTTGCCGAGCACCAGCAGCCGGGTGTCCGGCAGCGACCGGACAAAGGCATAGACGTGCTCGTCCCGCGGCAGCAGCATCGTGAAATCCCCGTGCGAAATCACGGGCTCGGCATGCCGCAGCCCGATCACCTTCCGGTAGAAGCTGTACACCGAGTGGGGGTCGTCGATCTGGGCGGCGGCGTTGATGTGGTTGGCGTTCGGGTTGACCGCAATCCAGGGCGAGCCGGTGGTGAAGCCGGCGTGCCGCGACGCGTCCCATTGAACCGGGGTGCGGGCGTTGTCGCGGTTCAGCGGGGCCAGCGCGGCGAGGACGTCGGCGTCGGTGTGGCCCAGATGGGTGGTGGCCTCGCGGTGGTGGTTGAGGACCTCGATGTCGCGGTAATCGCTGATCGCCCCGAAGGTCATGTTGGTCATGCCGAGTTCCTCGCCCTGGTAGACGTAGGGCGTGCCGCGGTGCAGGTGCAGGATGCCGGCGAGCATCTTGGCGGAGAGTTCGCGGTACTGGCCGTCGTCGCCGAAGCGCGAGACCGCACGGGCCTGGTCGTGGTTGCCCCAGTAGAGGCTGTTCCAGCCGCGCTCGGCCAGGCCGGTCTGCCAGTGTCCCAGGGTCTTCTTGAGGTCCGTGAGTTTGAGTTTCTTGGGCCGCCACTTGTTGCCGTCCTCCTGGTCCAGGGCGACGTGCTCGAACTGGAAAACCATGTCCACCTCGGCGCGCTCCGGGTCGGTGAAGAGGATGGCCTCGTCCACGGTGACGCCGGGCATTTCGCCGACGGTCAGCAGCGGGCCGGTGCGCCCGGCAAAGACCTCGCGGTGCATCTCCTGCAGGAATTCATGGATGCGGGGGCCGCCGATGTAGAACGGGGTGCCGTCGCCGTAGAGCTTGCCGGCGGCGATGGGCCCATCCGGCAGGTGGGTGTCCTTGGAGATGAAATTGATGACGTCCATCCGGAAGCCGTCAACGCCCCGGTCCAGCCACCAGTTCATCATCTCGTAGACCGCCGCCCGGACCTGCGGGTTTTCCCAGTTCAGGTCCGGCTGCTTCCTGGAGAAGATGTGGAGGTAGTACTCGCCGGTGGCCTGGTCGAACTCCCAGGCCGGCCCGGAGAACGCTGAACCCCAGTTGTTCGGCTCGGAGCCGGCACCGCCGTCGGCAGCCCCGCGCGGCGGCCGCCACCAGTACCAGTCCCGTTTGGGGTTGTCCTTCGAGGAGCGTGATTCCACGAACCAGGGGTGCTCGTCCGAGGTGTGGTTGACCACGAGGTCCATGACCAGCTTCATGCCCCGGGCGTGCAAGCCGTCCGTTAGTTCGCGCAGTTCCTCGAGGGTGCCGAAGATCGGGTCGACGTTGCGGTAGTCGCTGATGTCGTAGCCGTTGTCGTCCTGCGGTGAGGTGTAGATCGGGGACAGCCAGACGACGTCGACGCCGAGTTTGTGCAGGTAGTCCAGTTTGCTGATGATGCCGCGCAGGTCCCCGATGCCGTCCCCGTTGGAATCGGCGAAGCTTCGCGGATAGATCTGATAGACGACGGCGCTCTGGAACCAATCGCGGGCAGGAACCGTAAGGGATTCGTCAGTCGGCCGTTCTACCGTCATGGGGACTCCTCAGCTGCTCCAGCGGGCTCCGGCGGGCAGCATCGACGCTGACTCACCAACGTCTGATTATTGAACAGTTCCCGCAGGCAGGGAAGACCCAGCCGGAGCTATGTGGACGGGCCAGCACGTGCAGCCGTCCGAAGCCTCTAGTTCTGGGCCGCGATGTTCTTGTCGCGGTCATCGAACACTTCCTCGCCGGGGCCGGTGAACGCCTTGGAGCGCTCGATCGCCTCGATCGATCCGGTGAAGAGCTGCGAGTCGTGCGGATCGGCCGGGTGCCGGCTGTGTTCGTCCGCGGCGGAGATCTTGCCCGGCCGCTTCGTGGAACTGCCGGACGCGCTGGCCGCACCGGACGCGGCGTTGCTGCCGGACCCGAGCGCAGCGGAACTGAGCGATTCGAGCCGGACGTGGGGGAGCGCCGTCGGGTGCTCCTGCTGCAGGAACAGCACCAGCTCCTCGCGGATCAGGCAGCGCAGGTCAAAGAGCGTGGCGCTGTCGGCGGCGCTCACCAGGATGCGGACCCGGACGAAGCCGGCGGTCGCGTCGGTGATCTGCAGGATGCCCACACGCTTGTCCCAGAGCTCGGTGCCCGCCAGGACCCGCTTGAGTTCGGCGCGCATGTCCTCGACCGGGGCGCGCCAGTCGAGGTCGAACTCAACGGTGCCCATGACTTCGGACTGCCGCCGGGTCCAGTTCTCGAACGGGGTGGTGGTGAAGTAGGTCGAGGGCAGGATCATCCGCCGGTCATCCCAGATGTGGACCACCACGTAGGTCAGGGTGATCTCCTCGATCCGGCCCCATTCCTTCTGCACCACCACGACGTCGTCCACCCGGATCGCGTCGGTGAAGGCAAGCTGGATGCCGGCGAAGACATTGACCAGCGAGGTCTGCGCGGCGAGGCCGGCGACGATCGAGATCACGCCGGCGGAGGCCAGCAGCCCGGCGCCGAGGGCCTGGATCGCGGGGAACGTCAGCATGGCGATGCCCAGGGCCACAATGACGATCAGGGCGACGCCGATCCTGCGGGCGAGGATGACCTGGGTGCGGAGCCTGCGGGCGCGGCGGTTGTCCGCCACGTCCACCCGGTAGCGGGAGAGCACCATGGTCTCGATGATGAGGAACACCGCGATCGCCAGCCATGCGAGGGACCCGATGAGCGCGATCTGCAGCGCGTGGTCCAGGTTGCGCCGCCACTCGGCGTCGTCCGTGGTCAGGCCCAGGGCGATCCGGACGGCGATCAGGCAGAGCGCAAAACGCAACGGCAGGCGCGCCACCCGGGAGGTCTCGCGGAGGGCGGGCTGGTTGCGGTTGAGCCGCAGCACAATCCGGCGCACCAACCAGGAGGCGAGGAGCCCGGAGGCCACGGCGAGAGCCACTGCGAGGATGGGGGCCAGGAACGGCATGGCGGGGTCAAGGACGTCTTGCATTACTTAAGCTCTAGCAAGCTTCCGCGGCCAATTGAAATCTGCAGGGGGCAACGTGGGAAGCATCACGGCCGGAGCATGGGATGTCCCGTCGCCGTCACTGCCGTGCGCCAGGGGTCCTAAGGCCCTAGTTTTGGCGGCCAAAGACCAGAGAATTGTCCAACCACGCAATTTTCCCAGGGGGAGGGTGCCATGCGCCGGGCTGCGTCATTCGCCACAACGTTTTCCGCTATCTGCGCCGCTGCCGTGCTTGCCGGCTGCGGGTCACCCGCAGCGGCCCCTGCCCCCAACTCCCCGCCGGCCACGGCTGCCACCGCAACGGCCAGTCCTCCGCAGACCAGCGCCCCCTCGCCCACTGTCACGGTCCCGTCGGGCTGGAAGACGTTCACGACGTCGGACGGCACGCTCGCGTTCGACTACCCGGAGACGTGGACGGTCAAGGCCGGTCAGTCCGCGGAGGACGGTGCCTTCGTGGCGCTCGTCAGTGACTACGGCAAGACGATGGAGACCTTGCGGACCAACGTGGCTGCGACGGACGAATGCACGGAGAAGGTCCCTTTTATGGTGTACGACGCCGAGCCCGTCCCGGCGCTGGCCCAGGGCGGGGTGACGCCGCGGTTCGTCTACGAGGGGCGGACCGACCCGTCCTCGAGTGATCCCGGGGTCCCGTCCTCGAGTGATCCGGCGGAGTCCCTGAGCCTGGCCTACGGCATCACCTCTGCGCCGGAGCCCTCCGGGGACACCGCCTGCCCCATTTCCCATGTCTTCACCTGGCCTCCCAGCGGCGCTGCGTTCGGTGGTATCTATGACCCGTTCGACACCACCCCGGGCGGCCCCCCGCACGTGGATACCCCTGAGGTGTACAAGGACACCACTGAATACAAGTACGTCAAGCAGGCGATTACTTCACTGCGGCCGGTCGGAAAGCAATGACGTGAGAATTCCGGCGGGTTCCACCGGTGTCGTCCTCTGCGCTGCCGCCGGTGCCGCCCTCAGCGTGGTCCTGCTGCTGACGTCCTGCGGATTGGCGCCGGCCCCGCCGGCTGGCGCCGCCTCGGAAAGCCAGAGCCAGGGAAGCGCTGCGTCCCCGTCAGCCACGACGCCGGCCGGGTCGCCGCCGTCGGAGGGCCCGTCGTCGGAGGGGCCCGCGTCTGGCTGGGAGACTTTCACGACGGCGAACGGGGAGTTGTCGTTCGACTACCCCGCCGGCTGGACGGTCAGGGACCCCGGCGGGGCGCTCGCCGGAGATTTTGTGGACGTGCTGAACGCCGCGGGGAGACCGATGGCGGGTCTGCGGACCAACATCGTCACCGGGGCGGAATGCCTCGATAAGGCCCCGTACCGGGTCTACGATTCGGCGCCCATGTTTGCCCTTGCCGAGAGCGGGGGCGGCGACGGCGGCGTGCCCCGCTATGTGTTCGAGTCCAGGGGCCAGGACGCTGGCGCGGTGGCCACGCAGTCCACCATCGCCGCCTACGGCATCACCATGGTCCCCGAAGAGGCCGGCGACACGGCGTGCCCGATGTTCCACCTGTTCCTCTGGCCGCCAGGCGGCGCCTTCTTCGGCGGGACGTATAACCCGGAGAACAACGTCACGCCCGGGGATCCCGCGCTGCCATATCTGGAGAAGGCCAGGCTCTACACCTCGACCCCGGAGTACCAGGACATCCGGAAGATGGTCACCTCCCTGCGTCCGGCGGGTGCGCCGGTGGGGAACGCTGCGGGTGCCCCGGCTGGGAAATAGCCGTTCCGGGCCTGCCCCGCGCTGTGCCCGCGGGGTTACTCTTGCCGTACCAGCCCGTTCGTCCTGGCACCGCTTCCGGCACTGAAAGGCCCGCCATGAGGATCAACCC
>NZ_MQTS01000004.1:2757-33568 GCF_020532825.1 Arthrobacter sp. SO3 | reverse complement strand
CTTCGCCACCCAAGCCGGTCGCCCCCGATGGCCACCCCAAAGCTGCCGACCCCGTTCCCGCCGATAGCACCGCCAATGTTCCCGCCGACAGCACCCCCAGCGCTGCCGACCCCGTTCCCGGCCGGCGCCGGGCGAGGCGGCGGAAGGGATGGCGCATCCTCGCCGTGGCGGTCCTGGCCGCCGTCGGTCTGGGCCTGGCCTCGACTGGCGCCAACCTGTTGCTCGAGCGGCAGGAACGGGCCAGCATTACCCCCTATGGTGAAAGGATTGAGATCTCCGACGGAACGGTCAATGTCTTCCGAAACGGCCACCCCGGCCAGCCGATCGTGCTGCTCAGCGGCCTGGGAACAGCCGCGCCGGCGCTGGACTTCGCACCGCTGATCCGCGAACTGGGGGACTACAACGTCACGGTCGTCGAGGGATTCGGCTACGGCTACAGCGACATGAGCGCCAGTGAGCGCAGCAACAAGAACATCAACACTGAACTCCACGAAGTGCTGGGAAAGCTCAACATCACCCAGCCCTATGTTCTGGCCGGTCACTCGATCGCCGGCTTCTACATGCTGGACTACGCCCACCGCTATCCTGCGGAGGTGGCAGCCGTCATCGGGATCGACGCCACCGTGCCAAAAGCCATGGGCGGCCCGGCGGGCGCCGAGTCAGGAATCCTCGGTGTGGCGGCGCGGATGCTCTCCGTCACGGGAGTGGTCCGGGACGTCCTCGCAGTGGCCCCCGGCCTCGCGGAACCGGACGGTGACGCCTACACTCCGCAGGAACGTGAACGCATGCGCCTGATGATGAGCTGGAATTTTGGCAACCAGGCTGTCGCTGATGAGACGGCACGGACCGGGAACAACGCCTCGGACCTGCGCGGAATCAGCTATCCCGACGGGTTGCCCGTGCTCGCTTTCGTCGCCGACGACGGGTCCCCGGAGACCGCCGGCAAGGCCGCGGCGCTCGAGAATCTCCTGCAAAACGTCAAACGCCACGAAATTGTCCCCCTGGCCGGAGGCCATTACCTGCACTGGACCCAGTCCAGGGCCATGGCCGAGGCGATCAGGAAGTTCCTCGCAACCCAGTAGCCGGGACCGTCCTCAGCGGCCCGTCGTCGGAGGCTTAACGGCGGCAGGGTGCCGCGGCCCGGCACGCAGGGCCGTCCGGATGTTGACTTTCGAGGTGTAGGAGATCGAGCCGTACTGGAACAGCCGGACGGCGAGGCGGAGCATCACGGCCGCGCCCACGAAGAGGATCACGATCACGATTCCGGCCTCGAGCACGCTCAGGGAACCGAAGCCGTTGCGGAGCAGGGCGGTGACCGGGGCCGAGAACGGGAAGAAGGTGAAGATCTGCACGATCACGGACTGCGGATCGGAGACCACCAGGGCCACGGCGTAGAACGGCACAAAGATCAGCGCCATCATCACGCCCATGAAGTTGCCAGCCTCTTTGGCGGTGGGCATCACGGCGCCGATGGCCACGAGGGTGGTGGTGAACAGGGCGAAGCCGCCGACCAGGATCAGCAGTCCGATGGTCATCCGGACCGGGTCCAGGATCAATGGCGGAAGATCCAGGGCCGTCAGGCTGAGCTCCTTCGGGAAGAACAGCCGGCCGATCACGATGGGGGAGAGGAACACGAGCATCTGCACCAGGCCGATCGCGAACAGCGCGATCACCTTGCCCGCGATGAGCGTCGTCGGTTTGAGGGTGGTCAGGATCATCTCGGTGACGCGGTTTTCCTTCTCCTCCAGCGTCGAGTTGAGCATCTGCCCGGCCAGGAGCACGATCAGCCCGTAGAAGATGACCAGGAAGAACAGCGGCGGAATCACCGAGCCCAGGCCGCCGGATTCCTTGGCGCCGTCATAGGTGACGGTCTCGATCTGCGCCTTCCCGGCCGCGAGCGCGGACAGCTGGGGTGAACCGATCCGCTGCTCGACGGCGTGCGTCAGCGTGGCCTGCGCGACGGCGGCATACTTGCCGTTCTCGAAGATCCCCTTGTCCGCGCCGTGGACTAGGACGGCCGTCGTTTCGGGGTGGGCCGGGTAGTCGAAGTAGGCGTCCACGGCGCCGGACTGCACGGCCTGGATCCCGGCGTCGGGGGAGTCCGCGGCGGTGGCCCCGAAGAGCGCGGCGTCCTGGGCGGTGATCAGTCCGGAGGCGTCGGTGTAGGAAATGCTGAACTGGGCGCTCTTCTGGGCCGCGGCAGCGGTGTCCGTGGTGCTGTTGCTGAGGAAGATCAGGCCGAAGACCACGGCAATGATGATCGGGACGGACAGCGTGCCGATCCAGAACCGGCCTTTCGTCACGGTGCGGATGAACTCGAAGCTCACCACCGTGCCGAGGTTGTGCTGCGCCACGGCTACACCCCCTGCCGCGGCCGGGACGCTGCGGGGCCTCCACTGCCGGCAGCCCCGGCAGAGCCGGATGTGGAGGGCTTGTTCTGGTCGCCGTAGACCCGGATGAAGATGTCCTCGAGGGAGATCTTGGTGGTGGTGAAGCTCCGGACGGTCACACCCGCGTCGATCAGGTCTTTGAGGATGACGGCCTCGTCGGTGGCGTCGGTGATAGAGAGTTCCGAGTAGTTGGTCTCCTCAAGCATCACCTCGTAGTGGGGTGAGCGGGGGAGGGGACCCGTGTGCCTGATCCGGATGATGCGGCCGCCGTACTTGTTCTGTACCTCATCGATCGTGCCGTAGGCTTCGGCGGTGCCGTCCTTGAGCAGGATGACGCGGTCGCAGAGCCGCTCCACCTCCTCCATCTGGTGGGTCACCATGACCACGGTGGCACCGCCCTGCTTCTGCTCGGCGATGATGTCCATCAGCAGGCGCCGGTTGACCGGGTCGAAACCCTTCGTGGGTTCGTCCAGGATCAGCAGCTCGGGGTTGTTCATGATGGTGACCCCGAGCTGGACCTTCTGTTGCTGCCCGCTGGAGAGCTTGTCCAGCACGGCGGTGGCACGGTCCGCCAGTGCCACCCGGTCCAGGTACTCGAGCGACCATCGCTTGGCGGTCCGCCGCTCCATCCCTTTGAGCCGGCCGAAGTAGGTCATGATGTCGATGACCTTTTCCTTCTTGTAGAGCCCGCGCTCTTCGGGAAGGTAGCCCAGCCTGTCGCCGTGCTCGGGTTTGAAGTCCCGGCCGTTGATGTGGAGGATTCCCGCGGTGGGCTCGTAGATGCCCAGCAACGCCCGGATGGTGGTGGTCTTGCCGGAGCCGTTGCTGCCGAGGAAACCGAAGGTCTCGCCGGCTTGCACGTCAAAGGAGAGGTCGCGGACCACAGTGGTGTCGCCGAAGTCCATTCGGAAGCCGCTGATGTGGACCCGTGCTTCGCCCATTGCGGCTCCCGATACTGCCGGGCTGCCTGCCCGGGTCTTACTGTTTCTCCGCTTAGACGGCGGGGATATGCCGGTGCCGGCGCTGGGCCGGCGTCGGCAGGCCTGCCCTGGTCCGTCCGGTGCCGCCCCATGCGTTGGTGTGGGCTTCCTTGATCAGGCCTGTGCCGGCGCATTCGCGGACTGCCATGATGCCGTCCGCCGCGGACTGCTTGTCGTCAAAAGCCTTGGAAATCGCCAAAACCTTACCGTCGGCGCCGAGGAGCCGGAAACGGACATAGTCCTCAGCATCCGTGAAGATTTCGAATTGTCCTGCCATCTTTTTTGTCCTTTCGGGCAATGCAGCACGGCGGGAGGGTGAGGCACATCCATGTGCCATGCCGTTTTCTCGACACGTCCCCGCAGCGCACGAGACCATTTTTCCCGCCTGGGCGCAGGGAAGGTAAGGGGCAAAGGTCCCTATGTGGATAGCGCATTTCTCCTCTGGCGGTGGTCTCCGGAAGGGGCGCTACATTGGGACCATGGCTGAGTTTCCGAGGGGTGATTCCGGCGAGTGGGTCCGGCTGTCGGTGCGGGTGGATGGTGTGGTGCAGGCCGTCGGCTTCCGGTACTGGACGGTGCGCCAGGCCGAGGAGCTGGGGCTGACAGGGACGGTCAGGAACAACAGCGACGGATCGGTAGGCATCGTGGCGGAGGGTCCCCAGTCAGTGGTGCTGGAGTTCCGGGGCTGGCTGCGCTCGCCGGAAGCTCCGGGGCGGGTGGAGACTGTGGAGGAATCAATCTCCCGGGCCACCGGGGCGTTCAGTAATTTCCGGGTGGTGTACTGATCGTAAGCAAGCCGTGGCCCAGGACGGCTTTGCGCGACAGCGTCCGGTAGCCCTCGCGGTCGAACAGCACGGTGAGGAGGTCGCCGTCCTGCCCCATGACCAGACCGGGTCCCCAGAGGGCATGCTCCACGCGGGAGTTCAGCGGGAAAGGCTCGACGACGCCGGCGTCCGCCCCGTGGACGGCCCCACCCGGGCCGGCAGCAACGCCGACGGCGGCAGCCCCGCCGTCGTGCTCTGGCAGCAGGGCGTGCTCTGGCAGCAGCGCGTTGCCGTCGGTGCAGTTGTCGCAGTTCCCGCAGGGTTCGGGCAGGTCCTCGCCGAAGTAGCCGAGCAGAAACTGGCGGCGGCAGCGGTGCGTTTCGGCGTAGCTGCGGATCATCGCGATCCGGGACTTGTCCACCCGCTCGCGGGCGGCGGCGAGTTCGACGGCGCGTTCCACCACGCGGGCGGGGTCGGCCGCCGGGTCGAACCGGACGCCGTCGGGGCCGGCGGTGACTCCGCCGGTGTCCTGCAGCTGGTTCAGCAGGCCGGTGACCCGCCGGAGCGGGAAAGCGGTCCATTCGGCCAGTGCCGGTGGCGGCAGCGGCCGGCCCGCCTCGCGCAGCACAGTGAGGACCGCCTGCAGCGCGGCCTCGTCGGGGGTGTGGGTGGCGAAGTAGCGCCGCAGCCCAAGGTCCTCGGAGCGGTAGTGCAGCACGGCGATGGCGGGCTGGCCGTCCCGTCCGGCGCGGCCGATCTGCTGGTAGTAGCTGTCCAGGGACTCGGGGATGTCCGCGTGGACGACGAAGCGGACGTCGGGTTTGTCGATCCCCATGCCGAACGCGGTGGTCGCCACCACCACGTCCAGGCCGCCGTCGAGGAACTGCTGGTGAACGAGCTCCCGCTCTGCGGGCGTGCGGCCGGCGTGATAGGCCGCCGCGCGGAGACCGCTCCGGGCCAGCTTCAGGGCGTACTTTTCGGTGTCCTTGCGCTTGGCCGCGTACACCAGCCCGGGCCCGCGCCTACCGGTGACAAGCCCGGTGACCTGCGCGGCCACGGCCCGGCGCTTCTCCTTGTCCTCATGGTGGCGGAGCACCTCCAGCCGGATGTTGGGCCGGTCGAAGCCGTGGGCCAGGACCACCGGGTTGGCCATGCCAAGGCGCGCCAGGATCTCCTCGCGCACCGGGGGAGAGGCCGTGGCCGTCAGCGCGGCGGTGGTCGGGTTGCCGAGGCGCTCGCGGACTTCGCCGAGCCGGAGGTAGTCGGGCCGGAAGTCGTGGCCCCAGGAGGAGACGCAGTGGGCTTCATCCACCACGAACAGGGCGATGTTCAGCCCCGCGATCCGTTCCACCGTGCCGGGCTTGGCCAGCTGCTCCGGGGCGAGGAAGAGGAACGCCGCCTCGCCGCTTT
Organism: Arthrobacter sp. SO3; assembly: GCF_020532825.1. GTDB lineage: Bacteria > Actinomycetota > Actinomycetes > Actinomycetales > Micrococcaceae > Arthrobacter. The sequence continues at coordinate 28,024 of NZ_MQTS01000004.1, read as the reverse complement.
CCACGGCCCGCCACGCACGCTCCTGCTCGGCGGCGCTGTGTGCGGAGTTGACCGCTATGGCGCCGCCAGGCCCCGCAGCTTTCCGCAGCCCGTCCAGCTGGTCCTCCTGCAGGGAGATCAGCGGGGACACGACGACGGTGGGCCGGCGCTGCTGCTGGTGCAGCAGCAGGGCGGGCACCTCGTAGATGGCCGACTTCCCGTAGCCGGTGGGCATGACGGCGAGGACGTCCCGGCCGGCGGCGAGGGCACGCATCCCGGTGAGCTGACCCCAGCGGAGGTGCGTCAGGCCAAAGGTGACGTCCGCGAGCCGGCGGAGCCCGGCGTCGTCGATGGCCTCGGTCATGTGGGCAGCTCCGTTGCGACAGATTGCGACAGTTTCGGGTGGGCCGGGGCGGCCACGGTGCGGGCCGTTGGTTTCAGGGTAGGACTTCCCGGGATAGTTGCACAAAGTGCGGTATCGCCGGGAAGGCAGCCCCGGCCGGGACCGGGGCAAAGGTCCCTCGGCAGCGGGCCCGTTTCTGAGTAGGGTGGCCCCATGCAGAAGATATCGCTGGACGCCCTTGCCCGTCAGCAGATCGCGGCTGCGGTGGCGGCCCCGAGCGGCCGTGCCGCGGACACGGCCTTTGGCGGCCATGAGAAAACCCTCCGCCAGACGGTGATGGCGTTCCGGGCGGGGACGCAGTTGAGCGAGCACCAGAACCCCGGCGAAGCGACCGTTTTTGTGCTCCGCGGCTGTGTCCGGCTTCGCTCCGGCAATGAGTCCTGGCAGGGGAAGACCGGGGACCTGCTGATCGTGCCGGACGGGCTGCACAGCCTGGAAGCGGAAGAGGACTCGGCGATCCTGATGACCGTCGCGAAAATCAAGACCTGACGGCTGGGCCGCAGGCCGGCAGACCAGGCGAGGCGCCCGGCCCCGGGCCGGATTACCGCAAGGAGCAGGACATGACTGTCATCCCCCTCGAAGAAGTCCCCGAGACCCGGCGGTGGTGGGCGCGGTTCGCCTTTGTCGCGGTTGTCTGCGCGGCGGCGGTCCCGCTGGTGGCTGCCGGGCTGGCGGGCACTGTCGCGCTGCTCGTGACGGCGGCCGGCGGGCTCGTGGTGATGGTGGCGGGGATCTACTGGTTCCTGATCAGCCGCGGCATTCTGCGCTGGTGTGCGCTGGCGCTGGCGGTGCTCGCCCCGCTGGTGGTCCTGTTCCTGTTCATCCAGGCCGGTCTGCTGCTGGAGGTCATGATCACCGTTGGGCTGGTGTTTGTGGCGCTGGTCTGTGCCCGCGCTGCCCTCCGGGAGCCGCGGGAAGGATCGAAAATGGTCGAGTACCCTGCCCCCGCCTGGCGGCATCCCTTCGTGGTGATGAATCCGCGGTCCGGCGGGGGCAAGGTGGTGAAGTTCGGGCTGCAGCGGAAGGCGGAGGAACTCGGCGCCGAGGTGGAGCTGCTGGAGGGCCCGGGCAAGATCGACGTCGCGGCACTGGCCCGGGACGCGGTGGAACGGGGAGCGGACCTGCTCGGCGTCGCCGGTGGTGACGGAACGCAGGCCCTGGTGGCCGGTATCGCGGCCGAGCACAACCTTCCGTTCCTGGTGATCAGTGCCGGCACCCGGAACCATTTCGCCCTGGACCTCGGTCTGGACCGGGAGGACCCCACGGGCTGCCTGGATGCCCTCCGTGACGGCGTCGAGCTCCACGTCGACCTGGGCAGGATCAACGGCCGTACCTTCGTCAACAACGCCTCCTTCGGCGTCTACGCCGAGGTGGTGCAGAGCCCGGAGTACCGCGATGACAAAGCCGGCACCGTGCTGCAGATGCTCCCGGACCTGATCAAGGGCGACAAGGGCGCACGGTTGCACGCCCGGATGGACGGCACGAGGGTGGACGGGCCGCAGGCGGTGCTGGTGAGCAATTGTCCCTACGGCAGCCACGACCTTGCCGGCCTGGGCCGCCGCACCCGGCTCGACCGGGGCGTGCTCGGCGCGGTGGCGCTCTCCGCCTCCAGCACCCGTGAAGCGGTCGGCTTGCTGCGCCGGGCGACGAAGCGTGGCCTGATCCAGCGCACCGCCGGGGAAGTGGTGGTCGACGCGGATGTCCCCGAGATCCCCGTCGGAGTGGACGGCGAGGCGCTGCTGATTCCCACCCCGGTGCGGTGCACCATCGAACCCGCCGCCCTGCGCGTCCTGGTGCCGCGGAACCGTCCCGGCGTCCCGCCCGCCCAGCCGGCGCTGGACCTTGTCCGGCTCCGTGAGCTTGCGTGGGGGCACCTGGCCCGGTCGTCCGCCCCGGCAGCCGCCGGGGCCTGACCCGCGGAACTACCGGTTGTGCCGGGCCCACAACTGCAGCCCGACGAGCAGGCGCGTTTCGGGGTCGTCCAGGTCCAGGCCGAAGAGGGTCTCCACCCGGGACAAGCGGTAGCGGACCGTGTTGACGTGCACGTCCAGGGATTTCGCGGCCTCGATCGCGTTGCCGCCGCAGCTCAGGTAGGCGTGGATGGTCTCTTCGAAGGACTTCTTGTGCTGTTCGTCGTACTCGGCGATCCTGAGCGCGTGGGTCCCGGGCAGCTGGCCGGATGCCGTCAGCGACGACACGATCTGGCGCAGCTGCAGGCGTGCGCCGAGGGAGTCGTCGTCGGCCACCACGTCATCGGAGCCGGCCGGGATCCTGCCCTCGGCGACGTTGCGGACCAGCTCGGACAGGACCAGTTCCGCGTTGGCCCGGGACTCCGCGGTCCGGTCGATCGTGGCCGGGACGCCCAGGGCGGCCAGCACCGGGCGTCCGAGCAGGCGCCGCGTGTTCTGGACGATTTTGAGAATCGCGCCGCGCTGGAAGTGCCGGGACGATTCCGTGGTCTGCGGCAGGACGATGTACACAATGCTGTCCGAGAGCCCGCAGACTGCGGTGGGCAGCCGGATGGCGCAGGCGGTCCTGATGGTGTCGAAGAGCCGGAGGCGTGACTGCAGCGTTTCGGCCGCCACGGCGGCCGCCGGCCAGACGCTGAGGGCGGCGACCCGGATGGAAGCGGCCGAGATTCCGAGCCGGATGGCGGCCAGCTCGGCGCGCTCGGGTTCGAACAGCAGCGGCTGGACCAGATCCATCTGGCGGGTGAGGTTCGAGACGTACGTCGTGCGCTTGTGCAGGATATGGAGCGCGGCGACGTTGGCGGCCTCGCGCAGGATCCGGTGCGCGTCCTCGTTGTGCTGGTCGGCGCGTTCCAGGAGCCAGAGCGATCCGAGCACGGCGCCGCCGGCCCGGACGGCGATCGCGGTGCGCCGGAGCAGGGGGTCCTCCGTCGCCACATCCACCGCGTCACCGGCAGCGTGGACGCGCCGGTAGTCCTTGTCGGTTTGGACGGAATGCGGGACATGCAGACGCAGGATCGAGTTTCGCCGGGTCTCGTCGATGGGCTGGTCCGGGAGGGTCGAGTAGGCCAGAATCGACTGGTCCGGATCGGCGATGGCAATGGCGCCGCCGGCCTGGGCCGCGACGGTGTTGGCCAGATCGAACAGGTCCCCGGGACGGATGTCCACCAGGGTGCGGCCCGACTGGCGGTGCGGGGCGACGGCGGCGTCCATGATTTCCGCCAGCTGGTTCCACGGCACGGAGTCGGAGGCCCGGAAGAGGGCCATCCCCGTTTCCCGGGCAGCGGCGCGGAGTGCGGCGTCCTGGCTGCCGTTGGATTTGTAGACGATGGCCACGTAGCCGGCGTCGTGGAGCTCCTGGACCTTGCCGCGCAGCCGCTTCCCCGACAGCGACAGGCCGATGGCCAGGGCCACAGCGCCGGGGAACCGGGCGGGCGGCGCCGTCGAGTCGTACAGCACGGAGCCCGCGACAGTCTGTTCGTCATCGGCCGGCATTTCGACGAGGCTGACAACCTCCGAGCCGGCCGAGCGCGCGACGTCGGCAAGGGTGGGCAGCGCCTGGCTCTCCGCCGTGGGGAACCCGGTCACGGTTTCGCCCAACGCATTGTTTGGTAGCAGATGCTAATGACTCGCCCCTTAATTTGTCGTTATCTCCATAGTGGCACGGGGTTCGGCTTTCTACGCTGAACCGTAACGCACGCACGCAGGGGAAAGGCCGTCATTGAAAATCAGCGAAGCCAAACAGCTCATCCAGGTCAAAGCCCCCGTCTTATCCCGCCGACGCCGGGTGCTGGCCAACGCTTTCAATGTGGAGGAATACCGGAAAGCGGCACAGCGGGTGCTGCCGGCGGGGATCTTTGACTACCTCGACGGCGGCTCCGAGGACGAGGTGACGCTCCGCCGCAACCGCGCCGTCTTTGATTCCTGGGCGCTGATGCCCAGCTGGGGGCCGGTCTCCGGACCCGATACCAGCACCACCCTGCTCGGGAAAAGCAGTGCCCTGCCCTTGACGTTGACGCCCACCGGCGCCACCCGGCTGTTCCATCCCGAGGGCGAGCTGGCCGTCGCGGCTGCCGCCGACAGGGCCCGCATCCCGTACGGGCTGGCCGGGCTGAGCACCGTGGCCATGGAAACCATTGCGGAGAACCACCCGGGCCTGGACCGCTGGTTCAACTTTGGGCTCACCTCCGACGCCCAGGCGCTGAAGGACAAACTGGCGCGCTGCGACGCCGCCGGATTCCACACCCTGATTGTCGGCGTCGACACCCGGGCCCTCGGCGCCAGGGAACGGGACCTGCACAACGGCTTCACCGCGCCTCCCGCCCTGACACTGTCCACCATCGCGGACATCGCCCGGCGGCCCTCCTGGTGGATCAACTTCCTGAAGTCGGACGGCATCAGCTTCCCGAACCTGGATCCGCGCAGCGCCGCTGCCACCTCCGTCGTCACCCCGTCCATGTGGCAGCACATCCTGGGCCACTCGGATGCGACCAGCGGATGGAAGGAATTGGAAGCCCTGCGCCAGGCGTGGCACGGAAAGATTGTGCTCAAGGGCTGCGTCAACCCGGCCGACGTCGAAAAGGCCGCCCGGATCGGACTGGACGCCGTCCAGCTGAGCAACCACGGCGGCCGCCAGCTCGACCATATGCTCAGTCCGATGGATGTGCTGCAGGAGTCCCGGCAGCGGGTGGGCGATTCCCTTGAGATCTATGTGGACTCGGGAATCCGCCGGGGCAGCGACGTCGTCAAGGCGCTGGCGCTGGGCGCCGACGCCTGCTCGATCGGCAGGGCCTACCTCTACGGGCTGGTGGCGGCGGGCTCGCCGGGTGTCGGGCGGATCATTGAGATCTTTGAAGACGAACTGCGGCGTACCATGACGTTGGTGGGCGTTTCCAGCATTTCCGAGTTGAAGGCTCGAGGCGGGGAAATTCTGCGGGACATCCGTCTTTCCGGAGAACTTCTTGAAACAACAGCGTCAGGCAACACGCACTAACGAGTTCTGAACTTGCAGGCACACACTGCCCTCCTCCCGCAGACTTGCGGGAACCAAGGGACTCTCTGAACAGCTAAGGAAACCATGCGCACCCGATACATCCTCCCCGTTCTCACCATAGCCACGGCCCTCTCGCTCTCCGGCTGCGTCAACAATAGTGAACCGGCCGCCACCGGCTCGGCGTCCGGAACCGCTGACGCCATCGACGTGAAAAAGAACGACGCCATCGCCGCGTCGCTGCCGGAGAAAATCAAGAGCGCCGGCGTGCTCAACGTCGGCATGGCCAACAACTACCCGCCCAACGAGTTCAAGGACGACAACGGTGCGCCGGCAGGCTGGTCAGTGGACCTCACCAACGCCCTGGGCAAGGTCATGGGCCTGAAGGTCAACTTCGACATCGGCACTTTCGACAACATCCTTCCCGCCGTGCGCGCAGGAAAGGATGACATGGGCATGTCCTCCTTCACGGACACCCTGGAACGCGAGAAGCAGGTCGACTTCGTCAACTACTACTCCGCCGGCATCCAGTGGGCCTCACCCAAGGGCAAGACCGTGGACCCCGAGAACGCCTGCGGACTCAAGGTCGCCGTCCAGGCCACCACCTATGAGGACACCCACGAAGTGCCCGCAAAGTCGAAGGCCTGCACCGACGCCGGCAAGCCGGCCATCACCATCTTCAAGTACGACGCGCAGGACCAGGCGACCAACGCCCTCGTGGTGGGACAGGTCGACGCCATGAGCGCCGATTCGCCCGTCACCCTCTACGCGATCTCCAAGACCAAGGACAAGCTGCAGACCGCCGGCAACGCCTTCGAAGTGGCACCGTACGGCATCCCCGTGGCCCAGGGCAGCGAATTCACCCCGGTCCTGCAGAAGGCCCTCCAGACACTGATCGACGACGGTACTTACAACAAGATCCTGTCCAAGTGGGGAGTGGAAGCCGGCGGAATCAAGACGGCGGCACTCAACGTGGCAGCCAAAGGGTGATAGCGCATGAGCGAGCCGGAATCCGACCGGATGCTTGAGGCGGAACCCGGCAGGCACGGGGAGTCCGGCAGGACGCCGCGGGCCGGCCGGGCCCGTCACGACGACGACGCGCCGCCGGAAGCGATCGTCGCCATCCCGCTGCGCCACCCGTGGCGGAACGTGGTGGCAGTAATCCTCGTCCTCGGTCTGGCGGTCTTCGTGCTGGACGCCGCCCAGCGCCAGGACTACGGCTGGCCGGACGTGGGCAAGTACATTTTCGACCGCCGGATCAGCCAGGCCGCGTGGGTGACGTTGTGGCTGACCATCTACGCGATGATCGGCGCGATCGTCATCGGCCTGTTGCTGGCTATCATGCGGCTTTCGCCGAACCCGGTGCTGAAGAGCATCGCCTGGCTGTACATCTGGATTTTCCGCGGCACCCCGGTCTACGTGCAGCTGGTGTTCTGGGGCATCGTGTCCCTGATCTATCCGGTGTTCACGCTGGGCATTCCGTTCATGGACCCATGGGTGACCATCCCGAATGAGATCTTCACCAACCTCTTCATCACCGCCGTGATCGGGCTGGCGCTGAACGAAGCGGCCTACATGTCTGAGATCGTGCGCGCCGGGCTGCTGTCCGTGGACGAGGGGCAGGCAGAAGCCTCGACGGCGCTGGCGATGTCCTGGGGCCAGACGATGCGGTTTGTGGTGGTTCCGCAGGCGATGAAGATCATCATTCCGCCCACCGGCAACGAGGTGATCTCGATGCTCAAGACCACCTCCCTGGTGGCCGCGATTCCGTTGAGCATCGACCTCTATGGGGTATCCCGCGGTATCTCCGCGGTGACGTTCACTCCGGTGCCCCTGCTGCTGGTGGCGTCCCTTTGGTACCTGCTCTTTACCTCTGTCCTGATGGTGGGCCAGCACTTCATTGAGAAGCGCTTCTCGCGCGGAACCGGCCGGGTCAGGACAGGCAAGGAACCGGCGACGCCGGAACCGGCACCGACGGCGGTCCCCGGCGAGCCCGGAGCACCGCTCGGAAACGACTTTGGAGGAAAAGGATGACGGACGCGCCGATGGTGCTTGCGGAGCGGGTCTCCAAGAATTTCGGCACCAACAAGGTGCTGCGGGGAATCAGCCTGGAGGTGGACCCGGGCGAGGTGCTATGCATTGTGGGGCCCAGCGGTTCGGGAAAGTCGACGTTCCTGCGGTGCATCAACCACCTCGAACGGGTCGACGGCGGCCGGCTCTCGGTCGACGGACAGCTGGTCGGCTACCGCCAAAAGGGGGACAAGCTCTACGAGCTGAAGCTCAAGGAAGCAGCCTTCCAGCGCCAGGAAATCGGAATGGTCTTCCAGCGGTTCAACCTGTTTCCGCACCTGACCGCGGTGGAGAACATCACTCTGGCCCCCATCCGGGTGAAGGGTATTTCCAAGGCCAAGGCCACCGCCCGTGCCATGGAACTGCTGGAGCGGGTGGGGCTGGGCGACAGGGGGGACGCCTACCCGGCGCACCTCTCGGGCGGGCAGCAGCAACGCGTGGCCATCGCCCGTGCCCTGGCCATGGACCCGAAGCTGATGCTCTTCGACGAGCCCACCAGCGCCCTGGACCCGGAGCTCGTGGGCGAGGTGCTCGACGTCATGAAGGAACTGGCCAAGAGCGGCATGACCATGATCGTGGTGACCCACGAGATGGGGTTCGCCCGCGAAGTGGCGGACACGCTGGTCTTTATGGACGAAGGCGTCGTGGTGGAGGCCGGACCACCCCGGGAGATCCTGAGCAATCCGCAGCACGACCGGACCAAGGCGTTCCTCTCCAAGGTTCTCTGACGCCTAACCGGCCCTGACCTGTGGCTTCGCCGCCGCGCGGGTGGAAAAATGATCCTGTGGAAAGCCTCGCGGACAGCAAGGTCTGGGCCGACTACAACGCGGCCCAGGCGGACCGCCCCGTGCGCCCGCTCTGTCTCGGTGCCATGGAGTTCGCCGGTCCCGGGAGCGGCCGCCGTGCCATTGACCTGGGTTGCGGCGCCGGAAAAGAGACGCTGGCCCTGCTGCGTGCCGGTTGGCGGGTGCACGCCGTGGACTCCCTGCCGGACACCAGGGAGCGGCTGCTGGGAATCGCGCCCGCGGACGCGGACGGCCGGCTCAGCATCGAGGTGCGGGCCTTCCAGGATCTCCGGGAGCTCCCGGCAGCGGACCTGATCTTCGCCGGCTATTCGCTGCCCTTCATCCGCCCGGCGGAATTAGGACCCTTCTGGTGGATGATGCTGGACGCCCTCCGACGCCCGGGCGTTGTGGCCGTGAACCTGTTCGGGGACCGGGATTCCTGGGCGGACATCACGGAGTGGAACTTCCACACCGAGGCGGAGGCACGCCGGCTCTTCGACGGGCTGCAGATCCAGACGTTCGAGGTGTACGACGCCGACGGCCAGTCGTTCCGTGGCCCCAAGCACTGGCACATCTACGACGTCATCGCCCGCAAACCGTGACTCAGGCGTCACGGGAGGCAGTCTTTTCCCTCCCCGCAGCACAGAATTTCTTGGCCATCCGGGTTTTTCCATCAGCCGCGAGGCCAAAAGCCTGCCCTGCGTGACGCGTCACTAGCCCTGGCGCCGCGGAATTGGTCGTCCGGTTCGATTTAGGCGGGCGCAGTGGGACAGACTGTTGCCGTGAGCAACTCTCCCCGGACGGGCCTCGCCGTCGCAGGACTCAGCCTGGGCACGGCACTGAACCCGCTGAACTCCTCGATGATCGCCGTCGCCCTCGTGGTGCTGCGCGCCGACTTCGGGCTCGACGTCGCCACCGTCACCTGGGTGATCACCTCCTTCTATCTCACCTCCGCGGCCGGCCAGCCGCTGATGGGCCGGCTGGCGGACCGGTTCGGCCCGCGCCGGCTGTTTATGCTCGGCATGGCGCTGGTGGCCGTGACCTGTGCGCTGGCCCCGTTCGCGCCGAACTTTGCGGTGCTCTGCGTGGCCCGCGCCTTTATGGCCCTGGGCACGGCAACGGCGTACCCGAGCGCCGTCGTGATGGTCGGGGCACTGGCGAAGCAGGCGCACGTGAAGTCCACCCGGCCGCTGGGCCGGATCCAGATGGCCAACACCTCCGCGGCCGCTGTCGGACCGGTGGTGGGCGGGCTGCTGGTGGGCTTCGTCGGCTGGCAGGCCCTGTTCCTGGTCAACGTCCCGCTGTCACTGGCCGCGATCCTGCTGGTCCGCCGCTTCGCCCCGGCGGATGCGGACCGGGAACGCGGCCGGGTCTCGGAACTGCTGCGCGACTCGGACATCCCCGGGATCCTGGCGTTCCTCGGCTCCATGGTCCTGGTGATGATGGCGCTGCTGAACGTGCTGCCCGCCTACCGCTGGTGGCTGCTCGGGGGAGGCGCCCTGATGGCGGTGCTGTTCGTCTGGCGTGAGCTGCGCTTCGCCCCGCCGTTCGTGGACCTGCGGCTGCTGGGCCGGAACCGTCCGCTGCTGCTGGTCTATCTTGGCTTCGCGGTCTTCAGCGGCGTCTATTACTTCGCGTTCTTCGGGCTGCCGCAGCTGCTGCAGGAAGCCGGCGGCTACGGTCCGGGCGTCGTGGGCCTGCTGATGCTGCCGCTGGCCGCGATGTCGGTGGTGGTGACTCCGTTCGCGGTCCGCGCCATCGACCGTTTCGGTGTGAAGCGGGTGCTGATCGCCGGCGTCGTGCTGCTCCTTGTGGCGTCAGGGGCGATGTGGCTGCTGACGGCGTCGTTGGCCGTTCCGCTGGTGTTTGCGCTGACCGCGCTGCTGGGCGTGCCCTACGGGGTGGTCAGCATCGCCTCCAGCCAGGGCATGTACGTGTCCACCCGGCCGGAGGAGCGCGGTGTGGCGGCCGGAATTTTCCAGACCTGCCGGTACCTGGGTGCCATCACGGCCACTGTGCTGATCGGCATCTTCTACGGCACCGGAGTGAACCAGGCCAACTGGGGGCTCATGGTATTTGTGATGCTGGGACTCGGTGCGGTGGTGTTTTTGGTGTCGCTGCTGTGGCGGGAGCGGCGGGGCTAGGCGTTCGACGCCGGGCGGACTCCGGCGCCGTCTCCTCGCCGTGTGGGCTCTCGCCGTCAAAATGGTACGGCCTCAGGTCGTTGGACCGGGACGGGTCCTTGAGCTTCCCCATCGCCGCGAGCTCGATCTGTCGGATGCTTTCGCGGGTCAGGCGGAAGGATTTCGCGACCGCATCCAGGCTCGTCCCTCCGCCACCCGTTATGCCGAAACGCCTCGCAATGACCCGGGCCTCCCGGTCCTCAAGCGTGCCGAGCACGGCACGGACCTGGGCCCGCATTTGGTCATGGAAGAGTGCATCGGCCACGTCGGTGGCGGAGGAATCCCACAACTGTTCGGCCAGGGCTTCGGTTCCACCCGTGCCGTCGGGCACCCAGGAGTCCAGCGAAAGGATGGGCTGGTCCAAGGTCAGCAGGCACTCAAGCTTCCCGACCGGATTGCCTGTCAGCCGGCTGAGGTCTTCCCTGCTGCAAAAGGTCCCTGTCATGGCGGCAGTCCGTTGCGCCGAACGGACTTTCCGCAGCTGCTCGACGACGTTCGTCGGCAGCCGGATGAGTCTTGCCTGATCAGCCAGCGCCTGGGTGATGTCGCTCCGGATGTGCCACGTGGCGTGGGTGGAGAATCTGAAACCCCTGCTGAAGTCGAACGTGCGGACGGCCCTGAGCAGTCCCAGGTTTCCCTCCTGGATCAAGTCCTCAAGATCGAGGCCCCGGTGGGCGTAGTGCTTGGCGATCGACACGACCAGCCTGAGGTTGGCATGGAGCAGCCCGTCGGCGGCGCTCCTGCCCAGAAGGGCGATGGTCCGAAGCTCCCTCTGGTCGCGGCCGGACCGCGGCGCACCGTCCGCCAGAAGCTGCTCCGCGAACAGCCCCGCCTCGATCTCCTGCGCCAGTTCCACTTCCTGCCCGGCGGTGAGCAGGTCGTAGTGGCTCAGCCGGCGCAGGTAGTCCGCGACGGCGTCGTCGGTTAACCCGCCGATTGCCCCGTGGATCAACTTAGCCATGTCATCCCCTGTCGGACGGTTCAAGCTTGTGAAGGCAGACTACGTGGCCGGTGTGACAATAATCGGAGGGGCATGGGCGGGCTGGTTCTGGCGTCTGCGGCCCGGGAAGCGCGTCGTCACTCAGCATCCCGCGGTACGGCGGCAAGCGGGGGCAAAGGCGGCAAACCCGGGCATCTTGACACACTCGAACCACCGGAATATCTTCTGCCTTAACAGGGCAATTCGCCCGGTCCACACTACTTTTCCACAGTCGTTCTCGGCGCTCCGCGCGGGCCCTGCCGGAATGGCAGCCTGGCGGCGTGGGTTCGTGCGGCATGCCCGATCAACTCGCTGGGGGATCCAATTTCGGTCTCTCGCCTACAAGGAGTCGGAAAATGTCTGAAGGTATTGGACTGATAGAGCGGTTCTACAAGGACGTCATAGAGAGCGGAAATCTCGCCCTCGTTGATGAGCTGGCGACGGACAGCTACGTGGATCACGAGATGGGCCTGCCCGGGCAGCCGCAAGGCAGGGATGGCGTGAAATTCTTCGTGAACACGATGCGGTCGGCTTTCCCGGATATCAAGGTCAAGGAGATTGCGCCCTCGCTGAGCGCCGAGAACATGGAGGCGTGCCACGTGGTGCTTACGGGCACGCATCGTGGGGAACTCGCCGGCATCCCGGCAACGGGCAAGAGCGTGGAGTTCGATTGCACCGACATCATCCGCGTCGAGGACGGCAAGGTAGCCGAGCACTGGGGCACCACCGACAACATGAGCATCATGCGCCAGATCGGCGCCATGGCTATGGCCTGATTAAAACCGAAGCGCGACGGCGGCCGGATCGACCTCCGCCGGGCATAACTAAGGCTGTCCACGTTCCGAAAGGGAACGCAGGCAGCCTTTTCAGCCCGAGGGATCCCGTCTCAATCGGTGTGACTGGGCGGCTGTTCCCGGGCGAGGGCCTTGACCCATGCGGGGGTCAGCTTGCCCAGGCGGCGGTCCGTGACTTCCCTAAGCTGGGCTGCCGCGATCTGCAGGGCGCGGTCGTCTTCGTCGAAGACCTGTCTCGGTTCGACCTGTGCGGGCAGCGCGTGGGGGCTGCGCCTGACCGGGTGGGCCGCCTGGCCGAGTGGCTTCTCCGATGCGGCTTGCAGGACGGCGAGCTCTCCGGCGCCGGCCAGTTCGCTTTCACCGAGGACTTTGAGGACCTTCAGCCCGATCGTGCCGCGCTTCTTGTCCCCGGAGTAGACGGCGTCCAGGGCCCACTGGGTCCGTTTCCACCATTCGGCGCGGTTGTCCGCCTCAGCTTTTTGCTTCAGGGTCCGCCAGCCGATGACCCCGGCCACCAGGGCGCCGAGGAGCACCGCCAGCGGCCCCAGCGCGGCAAGAATCTGCCACCCCTCGGCGGGGCCGGTGTGCACGAAGACCTCGATGGGTGTCGGAGACGGAGTCGGCGGCATGCGACCAGCTTAAGCCGCGACCCCCGGCGGCGGGCGGCGCCGTGACGCGGCCGCCCGCCGTCGTCGTTCTGCTAGACCTTGGGCTGGTAGGCCTTCGGCAGCTTCAGTCCGCGTTCGTCCATGACGGTGCGCAGGCGGGTGGGGTAGTCGCTGATGATGCCGTCCACGCCGAGGTCCATCAGCCGGTTCATGTCCGCGGTGGTGTTGACGGTCCAGGGGATGACCGGAAGGCCGAGCCCGTGGGCGTCAGCGATCATTGCGGGGGTGACGGATTTGAAGGCGGGGGAGATGGCGTCGTAGCCCTGGGCTGCGGCGGCCTTGGCGAGGGATCCGCCGTAGGTGTCGATGTCGATCCCGCCGAGGTTGGCGCTGGCGCCGGGCTGGCCGACCTCGAGCCAGGCGTCGCCGCTGGAGAGGGCAACGAGCGGCAGTTCCGGGGCGATCTTTTTGGTGAGGTTCAGCGAGGACCAGTCGAAGGACTGCACCGTGCTGCGGTCCGCCATGCCGGAGGCCTGGATCTCGGCAACCACGGCCTTGGTCAAGGCCACCATGCCCTCCCCGCCGGACTTTCCGTCCTCCACCTTGGTCTCGATGTTGAAGCGGACCTTTTGGGCGCCGGCGTCGCGCACCAGCTGGAACACGTCCTTGAGCTCGGCGATCCGGTTGCCCTCGATCACGTCCTGCTCCGGGAACCCCTTGAGCTGGGTGAAACCGCAGTTAAGTGTTTTGATCTGGGCGAGCGAGAGCTCGGCCACCCGGTCGCCGACGTACGGGAAGGCGGCGTCGCCCGGCGTGGCCGGCGCAGTGTCCTGGCACTTGTCGGCCTGGATGGTGTCGTCGTGCCAGACGATGGTCTTGCCGTCAGAGCTCAGGTGGGTGTCCAGTTCCAGGGTGCTCACGCCCAGCTTCAGCGAGTGGGCGAAGGCGGCCAGGGATTCCTCGGTCCACTCGCCGCGGCCTCCGCGGTGTGCCTGCAGGTCAAAGGACCCGTTGCTCTCGTTGGTCTTGAGGGTTGTTGCCTTTTCGGCACCAGTTCCGGGGGCGTGCGAGGACGGCGCGGAGCCGGCTTCGGTGTGTGAAGCGGCGACGGCGGGGCCCGCCAGGGCGGCGATGAGCGCGGCGGTGGCCGCGGCAGTCAGGACTGTGCGCATGGTGGTGGTTCCTCCTGGGTGGCGGTGGCCGGCGCTGCGCCGGCGACCCGACAACCCTAGGGAGGTGAGGTGGACTGCCGGGTTCGGGGAACTGGACCTCGGGTGAACAGTTCGACACCCTTATGATGCGGGGTCAAATGGAGCGCCGGCGTTCCACGCCCGGCGTCGCCGGCTTCGGTGTAGCCGCGTGATCACCGTCAGTGGTTTCCATATTGGACCGCATGCCCTCGAGCAGTTGTTGCACGTGCTCCGGCCGCTCTATGTTGGCGAAGTGGCCGCAGCCGGGGATCGTGACTGTCCGGGCGTGTGGAACTACAGCCGCCAACCGGACCAGGTCAGCTCGGGGCGTGAAGATATCGTTGTCCCCGCGGGTCGCCAGGACCGGGCAGCGGATAGCGCGCCACTGCCCAAAATCGTAGTGCGCTGCGGCATGGGCGGCCGCGACAAAGCTGGATGGACGGGCGTCAGCGCCGAGCCCGCGAATAACCCTCGCGGAAATGGTCGCGGGATGTTCGAAGAAGGGGGACAGCAGAAGTCTCATCACTGCTGTTGAGGCCATTGCATGTACCAGTGCCGGGCCGCACGGGCCGAGGGAGGCCAACGCGCGCATCAGTAGTAGCATGCCAATAAACGCGGGGGATCTGGAGAGGCTGCGCAGTGGCCTCCGGGCAGCCTCGGCTACGTCGAACGTGGTCGCCGAAATGGTGGTTACACCGGCGGTCTGATTCGGCCAGGCCGCGGCGATGTGCAGGGCCAGGAACCCGCCCATTGAGTGCCCCACCAGGTTCCACCGGCGGTAGCCGAGCGAGCTCAGCACGTCGGTGATAGCGCGGGCCACCGCCTCGATGCTGAAATTCTCCAGCCGGACACCCTTCGTGGATTCGCCCCAGCCCGGGAGATCTATCAGTACCCGGTCGTTGGCCGGAGCACCGGCGAGCAGCGGGAGGAATGAAGTCCAGGATCCCGCGGCGCCGTGAAGGTAGACATCCGGGATGCCTGACGAGGAAGGCCTGGCTCCCTCGCTCTTCTGGATCCGGACCGTGCAGGGACCCAAGTCCGTGGGCAGGATGTGCAGCCGCAACGCGGCCACTTCCCTAGGGGCGGTTTCCTGCTGAACGCTCATGCTCACCTTCTGTCCGTGGTTTCAGAAGAGATTCGGAGCCCCGGGCTTACCGGACCGGTCCTGCCGTGTCCGCCCGGCCTCTGACGGTCCCGGACGTTCTTCTGCAGAAGCGAGAACCTTCGGCGCCATCAGATCGGGCGGGTGCGGGTCCTGCCTGAGATTTCCTGCCCGATGTGCTCGTACAGTGCGAGCATTGCTGAGACGTTGGTGCCAGGGCAGCCGAGCGCGTCGTCGAGCCACGCGAAGAGGAAGTCGCTGGCTGTCAGCAGGTCAACTTTTGTGAAGTCATCCAGGCGGGCAGAACGCAGGGTGATGCCGGAAAGAGTGTGCCGCGCCGCCGCGCCGCTTTTGGGGGAGCTTGTTTCCAGCGACACTCCTCCGTGGGCAGGTCGTCCGCCGGCCCGGCCGACGTTGGCTTGCAGATCCGTCCGGAGCCAGGCGACGGAGCCCGATTCTACGAACACGGCGCTGCCCAGGTGCACGCGGATGTGTGAGCTGACCCGTAGCTTCCGGATTCTCGTAGTGACGTCGAGCAGGGCTGCCCGGGTGAAGCGGGTGAGGCTTCCGTCGATATCGATGTGGACGGTGTCACGGGGTGGATCCAGGCTGATGACAGCTTGGAGTTGGTGGGCCAAGGTCTCGCTCAGCAACGGCACCAAGGATAGCTCCGCCGTGCCCCGTGGTATCGGCTCCTGTTTGGCGGTGTCAATGACGGTCTCCTGCCGCCGGTACGTTGGGGCTGCACTGCGGCCGTGTCCAGGAGCCGCCGACCCTGCCCGTGTTGACGCCGTTTGGGCGACGACGTCGGCGGCCCCTGACTCGATGAGAACGCGGTGCCGGGGGATCGGATTCTCAGCGGGTTGCCCCGTTGAGGGCATCGCTTGGCTACGCGGGTTCAAGTTGCATCCTCAGTTTCTGGAGGCCGCCTCTGATTCGGGATTTGATCGTGGGCAGGGGTACGGAGAGCATTACCGCGATCTCCCGGTAGGTCAGCGATCCAAAATAGGCCAGGACAATGGATTCGCGCTGCAGTGTCGATAGGCATGCCAGTGAGGTGATGAGTGTCCGGGCGTCCATCTTGTCTGCCACAGTGTCGAGGACTCCGTCGTAGGCAGACGGTGCGGTTGACGCCCAGCGATCGTCCCGGTTTCGGCTACTTTGGGTCGATCGGACTTTGTCCACTGCCCGCCGGTGCGCGATGGTCATCAGCCAGGCCATTGGGCTGCCGACGGGTGCCTGGTATTTCGCTGCATCCTGCCAGACAACGATGAATACTTCCTGGACCACCTCTTCGCTGAGTTCCCGGTCTATGACGACCCGCCGAACCAGTC
Source organism: Arthrobacter sp. SO3 (assembly GCF_020532825.1). GTDB lineage: Bacteria > Actinomycetota > Actinomycetes > Actinomycetales > Micrococcaceae > Arthrobacter. The sequence continues at coordinate 11,638 of NZ_MQTS01000004.1, read as the reverse complement.
CTGCGACCTGCCCGGACGTGTGGCGGTAGAACTCACTGAACGCTTGATGATCGCCCTGAGCAGTGCGCAGGAGCAGTCCGGTAAGCAAGCCCCGGGCCGCCTCGGGCCCTGACGGGACGATCCGCTCTTCCAAAAGTTTCATGGCGCCTTCATAGTTTCGGACCGACAGCCATGGGCGGGCTGCCGACGTTGCGCACAGGCCCTACGTCATAGCGCCCTGTTCTCGGTACTGACGGTCACGAAAGCCGGGGGCGGATCTCTCCAACCACTGGTAGAACGCTCGTTCTCGCATCGTTGCTTTAGAATAGAGAACGATCGTTATCTAGGCAAGCGGAGAGACCGGGGAGGTTCGGGCGGTGAGCACAGCAGAGAGCGCCAGGGCCCCGCGTCGGATCGCCGAAAGGCCCGACGACGCTGCGTCCAGGGAGCTGGTCCTGGCCGCGGCCGGTCAGCTTTTTTATGCCCGGGGCTTCACCGCCGTCGGGATGGACGAGCTTAGGACCCAATCCGGCATCCCACTCAAGCGCCTTTACCGTTTGTTCCCCTCCAAGGAAGCCATCGTGGAGGAAGTGCTGTTCGCCTGGCAGCGGATGTGGACCGCCGGCGTAACGGCCCAGGTTGAATCAACCCTGGTGCCACGCGAGCGGCTGTTGGCCGTCTACGATTTCCTGGCTGGCTGGTTCACTTCCGAGGGATTCCGGGGGTGCGCCTTCATCAACTCCTTTGGGGAAGTGGGCGGCGCTTCCGGGAACATTACCGACATCGTTAGGCAGCACAAAAAGCACTTCCAGACATATCTGGCGCAGCTGGCGGACGAAGCCGGAGCCCCAGCATCGCTGGCTCCGCAACTCGCGATCCTTGCCGAAGGCGCCATCACGACCGCGGCGATAGCTGCCAGCGCCGAACCAGCGCGCCACGCGCGGGCGGCGGCGGAAATCCTTATCGACGTCGCGCTGCAGGGCAGCGCAGGCGGCAATTGCCACCCAAGTCATGCCTGAACTTATGGATCGGCACGGCGGAAAGGGCAGCTTCTGACCTAGTCCGTCCCCACGGACCTGTTGGCCGCATGGGCACTAAGTCGACGGCGTCGCGACTCCAGCCTGGGGGAGTGGCCTCAAACGCCCGCCCAATGCAGTGGGAGCTGGGAGTCAGGTCGTATTGATCGTGGCCATGACCAGGTGGCGCAGTGTCTGGGCGAAGGACCACTCACCATCCACCGAGATATCGGCCGTGCCCGCCGGCATCGCCGCGACCCGCTCAAGCGTCGCCGACCAGGTCCGCTCAAGCCTGGCCCAGGCGGCGCGCAGACCATCCGGATCACGTGCGGCTGTCTAAGACCGTCTGCAGTTTCTCGAACGACTCGGTCCATCCGTTGCGGTGCAGGGCCAGCCGCTCCTCCGTCAGGAAGGGTCCCTGCGAGAGCACCAGACGGGTGGCCTCTCCGGTACTTCCGAGGGCGAGGTCGACGACGGTTTCCCGGTCGTCCGGCGTCGGTTCCTCCCAACGGAATGTGTACACCAGGCGCCATGGAGGATCGATCTCCAGGAACTCGCCGGAGAGATGGAACGGTTCGCCATCCGGTGGCGTCATGCGGAATCCGTAGCGGCCGCCTTCCGTGAGGTTCAGTTCGGCTGCAGGGATGGTGAAGCCGTGCGGCCCCCACCACTTCACCAGCTCGGTCGATTCCGTCAGCATCCTGAAGACTTCTTCCGGGGGAGCATCGAGCGTGTATTCGAGGTTCAGGATCAGTCCACCAGTTTCCTCATTCATCATTCAACTCTGTCACCCTGCGGACGCTGACGGAAGCGGTGAGGCGTGCGCTGCGGCGCTGCTTGACGTCGTCGGGAGCCGGCCCAAAGACCTTTCAGCGGGACGCCAGGCACCCCTGTTTCCGCGGGACCATATCGGTCCATAATGGCCACATAAGCTTCGGGGACCCCTCGCGCGGGTGATGGGTGGCGCGGCGTTGAAGAGTCCCAGGTGGCTGCCCCGGCTCGGCGCCAAGGGCGGTCACGGGCTCCGGACAAGGATTCCGGGGACCGAAACCTGGGGGGAGCAACGCCGTCGCTGCGATCATCAACGCACTGAAGGGAATCATCATGTTCAAGGATTCAAACATCATGGCTGTCCTCCCCGCGAAGGACATCAACAGGGCGAAGGAGTTCTACCGGGACAAGCTGGGAATCGAACCCACCGATTCCATGGAGGAGGGCAGCGTGACCTACAGCTGCGGTCAAGGAACCCGCTTCCTCGTTTACCAGACAGACAATGCCGGGACAGCCAAGAACACCCAGATGGGCTGGGAAACGGACAATCTCGAAAGCGAGATGGCGGAACTGCGGGGCCGCGGCGTCGTCTTTGAAGAGTATGACTTTCCCGGCCTGAAGACGGAGAACGGCGTTGCCACCGCATCCTGGGGGAAGGCAGCCTGGTTCCTGGACAGCGAGGGGAACATTCTCAACATCGCCCAGCGCGCGTAGGAGTCTGGCACCGCCCAACGACGCAAGGCATCGCTGCCCGCCGGCAGCGAAGCCGAGGAGAACCGGCTTCCGCGACCAAGGCGGGAGCCGGTTTCACGACGGCCCGGAACCTGATTTGGCGTTAGGCGGCGGCGACGGCGGTGCTCGCGAGGCACCGGCCGTCAGGTTGTGCGCATGGGAAGGGGCCGTCGACTCAAGGAAAACCAAAGCACGGTGGACGAGAATGCGAGGCACCGGCTGCGCATGGGCCCTGAGAGGCGACGAGTAAGGGAAGAAGGCAACATGAAGAGCAGCAGAATCATAATGACCCGTCTGACCTGGCTGTCCAGCAAGGTGCTGGGGTCGGCCTCGGTGTTGTTCTTGCTGTCACCGAAGGACCACCCCGGTAACGACCATCCAGAGCGCGGAGCCGTCAAGGGGTGGGTGATCATCGCACTGATCTCGGCCGTTGGTCTCGCGGTACTTCTGGTGATCGCAGGGCCGCCACTGGCCGCCCTGTTTAACTCGTTTATAGCGAGAACAGGCCGGTAGCCGGACGGCACAGCGTGGCAACTCCGACCCGCACGCTACTTCTTGTCTGGTTCCCCGCCCCGCAGGTGTCGGTGGTGCTGCTCGTAGCTATCGAACACATCAGAAGAGGTGGCTCCTGAATGGCCGAACTTGCCGCGAAGGACGTCCGCTAGTCCGTCCAGCGCCGCGCGGAGCATCCGTCCGGCGAACTGGAGTTCAGGGTTGTCGCTGCGCTGGGCCTGGGCTGCCAGCTCCTGGGCGTAGGCGACCGTGGCCGGCAGGGAGCCGCGCTGCTCGACTTCACGGAAATAGTAGGTTTCATGGAATGCAAGCAGATCGATGCTCACTAGAGCCACGTTTCCGGCCATGGACTCCAGCAGCCCGCCAGCATGCCGGGGGTCCAGGGACAGTGCACCGGCAGGACCGGCAGCCTCCCGGAACAGGTTCAGCTCGTGGGCGAGGGCCCTGCGGCGGTTGAGCGCCGGGTACATCTGCAGGATCCAGGTGACCGTTGCTGTCAGCAAACCGAAACCGGTGACGGCCTGGAGGGCCACAACCAGCCTGAGCAGCGGATGCACTGCAACGATATCGCCGAACCCCACCGTGGAAAGCGTGACCAGGGAGATGTAGAGGGCTTCGGCAAAGTCGGCCCGCAGCGGAATCCCGGGTCCGTAGACAAAACCGTCTGTCAGATGGGGCAGGTACAGCAGGGCCCAGCCGATGGCCGCGAGGCCCGCCCAGGCGCCAATGACGGCGGCCATCGCCAGAGGTGCTGCGATGAAGGAGCCCCGGCCGCGCAGTTTTCTGGATACCAGCCAGAATCCGCGCATGATCGCCCGGCCCAGGGGACCGGAGCCGTGCGGATAAAGCAGCGTGCGGAAGACGTCGACGAGCATCAGCAGAACCAGCCCGGCGCCCAAAACCGTCCAGAGCGTGTCCTCAAAGTCCATGCCTCATCTTATGTGCGGCGCCCCGGGCCCTGTGACAAACAGAGGGAGACCCCGCAGTGCTGGGCACTGCGGGGTCCCTCGCTGGCTGGATGCCGGCTACTCGGAACCGGGTTTCTGCTCCCGGTCCAGGAGGTTCTTCTTGAGCTCGTCGAACTTCTCCTTGAGGACCCGTTCCGCGTCGGCCAGGGTTTTCCCGGCACTGCTCAGGGGATCCATCTGGAGATAGACGTTCTGACTGACTGGGAGGTCGTACTCGTCCTTCAGGTGGGTGCCGCCGCCCACTCCCTGAAGAGAGAGGTACACCATGGCGTCGGTCCGGGCAACGCCGGCGAGAGTTCCGAAGACGACTGTGAAGTCGTTCGCTTGAAAGCTCACAGTCTGACCGATATGGCTGCGGTCCAGGTCGCCGGCTGCTACCGGCTTCTCGGACGGGCTTCCGCTGTAGCTCATGAACTTCTCCTAATGGTCGAGGGGCATGTACCCAGCAGTCTAGCTTCGGTGCCGTGAAGTTCCGGCGGTTCCGCTTCCGGGCAGCACACACCGACAACGTCAGGATCCCCGTCTCCTGACTGCAAGGAGTAGTGCCGAAAAGAAGTACGACGGCGGCACCCGGTCTTGTGTCCCGCCGTCGCCTTTGCGGCGGGAGGAGGCAGCCACGTGGCCAGGCTCGGGTCAGCCGCGCAGCGCCCAGACGGCGTTGTTCGGCTGCAGCTGGCCGTCCTCCGCAAGCGGCACGGCGCTGAGCAGCACGGTTCATGCCGGAGGCCAATGGAGGTGTGACGCGTTGTTGAATGACAGGAGTCTCGACCGCCGGGGGTCAGGACAAGTGACGGTTATGGGCGACGGCGGGTGAGGGCAGTCAGGGTGTCGACGATGAGTGAGCAGTATTCGGCGGGAGACCAGCCGTGGGTTCGCCGGATGTGCACGACGGTGTCTGCGCAGAGCAGAACGTCGGTGACGACAGTGAGGTGTTCCGGGTGCAAACCCTTTGCGAGGAGGCCATCGGCGGCGGCATGGTCCCAGAACGACCGGCATAGCAGGGTGGTGGCCTTGCGCCCGGCCTGGGCGGCTTCGGCGAGCTCCGGCTCAAGACCCTCGGCCTGGGCGGCCACCTCGAACAATGGCCCTGCCCGCTCCGCGATACCGACGGATACGTCGGCGAGGGCCTCGATCCGTTTGGCCAGGGTGTCGGCTGTCATCGCGTCCTGCGCCCGGGGGCGGTGGGCGACATCGACCGGCTCTGCGTCACCCACGAGAGCCTGGTCGACGACGCGGCTGAACAGGGCAGCCTTCGTCCCGAAGCGGACGTAGACGGTACGGGCAGCGACTCCGGCGTGCCCTGCGATCTGGGCAAGAGTAGTGGCCACGTAGCCCTGCTCGAGGAACAGCACGCTCGCGGCCTCGATGAGCTGGGTCTCGGTTCGGGCCACTCGCCTGGCTCTCAGGTCCGCAGTGGGAAGGCGATGTCCCTTGACGTCGTCGTTCATACGATGCAGTATAACTGCATAGATACAGTTCCACTGTAATTAGGGAGTTTTCGATGATTCCGAAACTGGCCGGTGTGCACCACCTCAAACTGCCCGTCTCAGACCTGGACCGGTCAATCCAGTGGTACGGCACCCGGCTCGGCTATCAAGTCGTCATCGAGTTCCGCAACAACGGTCGCCGCACCGGTGTGGCGATGACCCATCCCGATGGCGGGCCCGACCTCGCGCTGAACCTCAACCCGGACCGGGCGAAGGCGTCGGCCGGCTTCGACTACTTCTCCATCGGAGTACCCGACCGGGAGCGGATCGAGGCGTTGGCGGCCCACCTAAGCGGCCTCGGCGAGGCCCATGGCGGAGTGCACTTCGCCACGATCGGATGGATCCTGCCCATGGTGCATGACCCAGACGGTCACGAGGTTCGCTTCTACTCGATAGAATCCCACACTGAAATCGACCCGGCTGCCCCGCTCGTCATCGACGACGCCATTGCGACCGCACGGGCCAGGGAGGAGCAATGGCGTACCGATAGGGCCGCGTCCGCCGGCTGAACGGGTGGAGTGCTGTACGGCGGGGCCCGCCAGTGCGCCGATGAGCGCGGCGGAGGCCGCGCCAGCCGGGACTGTGCGCACCGTGGTGGTTCCGCCTTGGCGGTGGTGTCGGCGCTGCGCCGCGACCTGACAATTAGGAAGGTCAGAGGGACTCCCGCGTTCGAGGAACTGGACCTCAGGCTAAAACTGCGTCAGCGGATTCGCTGGTATGAACGACAATCGCGCGTCGAACTAGCAACGAGCCCGCTGGGCCGACTGAAGCGTGAAGAATTTTGGAGAATTTTTCCCTAGGTGTTTAGCTGTCCCAGACGCTCTTAAATCATATTTTGGGGACTTGAATTCCGCGTCGATTGGGTCTCCGCCGAATCTTGGAAGTTGGGCCTACGTGGGGATAAGCCATATCGATATTGCCGTCATGGTACCTGTGACGATCACCGGGGATCCGAGTGCAAAAACAGGGTGGCACGCCGGGCGACTTCCTAGTCGCTACGATGCAAACGGCAAGAATGCCCCTGTCGAGTGGAAAGCACTCGATAAGAGGCTGAGCTATTGGCTTTCACCGACGACTGATGGTCGCCGTTGGTACAGGCGCCCCGGGGACTACTATTTCGATCGGAACGACCCCAAGGACGTGGATCCTGAATTGCGTGATCTGTTAGATACCCGCTTCGGGACGGACTTGGACAGTGATCGTGGCGATGAGATCAATCTAGGGCCACAACACGTCGTCGGCCTCGACGGTATCGACTTGGTCCGCATCCACGACGGTGCGGATAACAACGGTATCGCAGTTATCCGTTTCCTTCTCTACATTCCGAGCCACATGCCGGATGTGATCCCCGAGGAACTTGAGAATCTGAGGCTTGTCCTCCGAGACCTCGCGCTATATCCAACGGTGCCGGTGAGGGCCGGAATCGGGCAGTTCGATGGCCTATCCGATTTTGACATCAAATCCCTCTTGGACGACGATTTTTTCGCAGAGGAACAGGAATCTGCAAGTGAACGTCCGATCGCCCACGACGGCGGGACGCATCAACGTATTTCCGAGCCAGAAGGCTCACACCGGGAGCCTCGAGCCGCTGAAGTTGACACTGATGAGACAAATCGGGAAACGGACTGGCAGCTACCGTCGAGTCGAACAGTGACTAGTGAAACGACCCGGACAAAGGTCTACGGGCTCTACAGGGCACTGCTCGAACCCGTGGCTCACATAGCGCCAGACGATGGCACATTGCCTCCCTGCAAGCTGATGACGCAAATAATCCTGGGTGACGATTTTGACGACGAGGATGAGCAATCCCAGACGGAGGAGCTGGGTTTCGATGCCAGGATCGAGCAATTAATGCTGCTGGCGGATCTTGACGGGCGCGTGAATAGCCCGGTTACGAAGCAGGTCGGGGGAGAAGACAGCTATATCCATTTATCCAGAGACGCAGCCACAATGGCGATCGGATCGTCAGGGCTGATTGTTGTACACGAGGGTGACGGAGATTTCATCCGCTACCGGGATGTGTATCTGCTGAGCGAAATGCAAGGCTCACTCATCACGGCGGTCGACAACGGACTCTTTGAGGCCGGGACCATCGATGAATCAAGTCGATCAGGAGAGCTGGGACGGTTCCTCGGCGCAGACCCTGTAACCAGTGCTTTCAAGCAGATGCACTGGAGCGGCGTTGTGTCCACGGACGGAACGCTGCAGAAAGTCTACGACTATGCCTTCGACGCCAACCGGACAGCGCAGCGTCTGGCCAGCACCAGAGCAGAACTCGCTGAGGCCAATGACACCGTTGCTCGAGGTGCCGAAGCCACGATGAACTGGCTTCTCATGATCATGGCAATACTGGCGTTCGCAGTCCCCGTCGGACTCACAGTGGCGCAGTTCCAACATCCTTGGCCCGACGTGTGGATGGTACCCACGGGGCTCGGTATTGGCGCGTTGTTGGCGTGCGTCTTCTGGATCGGATTCAACAGAATGCTCAAGCGCCGCTAGACGATCTCCTGCGAAGCCGCATAAGGCCGTCCACGTTTTCCAACTGAAAACGTGGACGGCCCTCTTCCGTGTCCGGAGCCTAGCTCCGCAACACCCAAGCCGCGTTGTTCGGCTGCAGCCAGCCGTCCTCGGCCAGCGGCGCGGCAGTGAGCAGCACGGATCCCGCCGGCAGCCGCACCGGCTCGGTCCCCATCGCGACGGCGAGGAAGAAGTCAGCGCTGCGTTCGCAGATCAGCAGATTCCCGGCTTCCACGCGCCAGGTGCTGCCATCGTTAGGACCGAAGACCTCGTTTTTCCAAAGCAGCTGGCGCAGCTCCAGCGCCTTGGTCACCAGCGCAAGTGAGGACTCCGGGTCCTGCTGCTGGAGGTCGATCGCGTGCCTTCCCCAGTCGGCGGGCTGCGGCAGCCAGGGTTCCGCGGCCAGTGCAGCCAGCGAGAAGCCGTGGTTCAGCGCCGGGTCCTTGGTCCAGGGTAGCGGGACGCGTGCCCCGTCGCGACAAACGCCGCCGCGGGCCCACATCGGATCCACCCGGGCTTCCAAAGGAACGTCGACCTCGGGCAGGCCGAGCTCCTGGCCCTGGTAGAGGTACGCGGCGCCGGGCAGCCCCAGCAGCGCCACCAGCGCGGCCCGCGCCCGGAGTGAACCGAGCTCGCCGCCGCCGAACCGGGTGACGGAGCGGACGATGTCGTGGTTTTCCAGCGCCCACGTCGGAGTGGCGCCGTGCAGCTGGCGGGCGGCTTCGAGTTCGTTCCCGGCGGCGGCCCAGGCCTCGGGGTCCCAGCCGAGTTTCACGAACGCGAACGCGAAGGCCTGCTGCATTTCATCGGCGCGGGTGTAGCGCGCGGCGCGAGCCGGTTCCAGGTTGACCTCGCCAACCAGCAGGCGGTGTGGCTCATACTTCTCGGCCAGGGTGCG
>NZ_MQTS01000004.1:0-2744 GCF_020532825.1 Arthrobacter sp. SO3 | reverse complement strand
GCGGTAGACCTCGTGGACTTCCTCCTGGTCCGAGACCTGCGGGTTGGACCGCAGCCCGTCCACCACCCCGCCGGTGGAGGGCGAGTCGGGCAGGCCCTCGGCCTTGAACAGGGCGTGCGCGACGTCGATCCGGAGGCCGTCCACGCCCTTGTCGAACCAGAAGCGGAGCACGCCGTCGAAGTAGTCGCCGACGGCGGGGTTGCGCCAGTTCCAGTCCGGCTGTTCGGGGGAGAAGAGGTGCAGGTACCAGTCCGTGTCCGTCGCCGAGCCGGGGGCGGCGCGGCTCCAGGCCCGGCCGCCGAAGACGCTCTGCCAGTTGTTCGGGGGCGTCTCGTCGTCGCAACCTTCAACAAAGTGGAACATGTCCCGTTCCGGCGAGCCCGGCGCAGCCGCGAGGGCCGCCTGGAACAGCGGGTGCTCCGAGGAGCAGTGGTTGGGGACGACGTCGAGCAGGACGCGCAGGCCCAGCGAGTGGGCGAGATCCAGCAGCTCATCGAACTGCTCCATGGTGCCGAACAGCGGGTCCACGCCGCAGTAGTCGGACACGTCGTAGCCCTGGTCCACCTGCGGGGAGGGCTGGAACGGGGTCATCCAGATCCCGTCCACGCCGAGCGAGGCGATGTACGGCAGCCGGGCGGTAAGCCCGGCGAGGTCGCCCACGCCGTCGCCGTCGCCGTCGGCGAAGGAGCGCGGATAGACCTGGTAGATCACGGCGGACTGCCACCAGTGCACGTCCGGCGTGAGGGTGGTTTCCTCGACGGTGCCGGACTCAACAGGACTCATTTGCTGGCGCCCGCTGTGAGGCCTTCGACGATCCGGCGCTGGAAGATCAGCACCATGATCACCAGCGGGACGGTGACGATCACGCCGGCGGCCATCTGCTCGCCGAAGGGCGCCTGGAATTCGGTGGCGCCGGTGAACTTGGAGATCGCGACCGTGGCGGTCTGGATCTTGGGGTCGTTGATCATGGACAGGGCGATGATGAACTCGTTCCAGCTGTGGATAAACGTCAGGATCGCGGTGGTGAAGACGCCCGGCGCGGCGAGCGGCAGCAACACCCGGCGGAACGCCTGCCACTTGGTGCAGCCGTCGATCATGGCCGCCTCTTCAAGGTCGAACGGCAGGGCCTTCATAAAGGTGGTGAGGTTCCAGACCGCCAGCGGGATCGCGAAGGACAGGTTCGGCACGATCATCGCCTGGTAGGTGTTGATCCAGCCGATGTCCGTGAAGAGCCGTAGCAGCGGCACCACGACGGAGATGCCGGGGAACATCGAGGTGGCGATGATGACGCCGAGGATCACGGACTTGAAGCGGAAGTTCAGCCGGGAGATGGCGTAGGCGGCGAACACGCCCAGGACCAGCGCGAACGTGGTGGTGGTGCCGGCCACGATCAGGGAGTTCAGCAGGGCCTGACCGAACATCGTGGAGCCGTCGAACACCTTGGCGTAGTTCTCCAGCGAGAACGGGGCCGGCAGCAGGGTGTTGTCGAAAATGTCCGCGGTGCGGCGGAGGCTGGAGACCAGCATCCAGTAGAACGGGGCCAGGCAGTAGGCGAAAATCAGGGCCAGGCCGGCATAGACGCTGTAGGAGCGCCAGGTGCGCTTGGCTTTGGGCCGGTTCGACGGCGGGGCGTCGGCTGGGGCGGCGGCGCCGGAGTCCGCCGCGGCGTTGCGGAGGTCGGAGATGGTCATCGGGTGGCCTCGTCCTTCTTCTGGTCAGAGTTCGCCTGGTCAGCGGTCGACAGGTCAGCGGTGGCCGGCGCCTGGTTTGCCGCGAGGCGGTTCTTCCGGGCGGTTTTCTTCGACAGCAGTTTCAGTTCCTTGGCGCCGGTGACGTCGGCGCCGAGCACCTTCACGAACACGATCGCGACGACGGCGACGTACAGGAAGAGCATGACGGCGAACGCGGACGCGGAGCCGTAGCGGAGCTGGTTGGATTCGTCCCACGCCAGCATGGAGAGGGTTTCCACGGATTCCTTGCCGGGACCGATCAGCACGAAGGGCAGGTCGAACATGCGCAGGGCGTCGAGCATGCGGAACAGCACGGCCACCAGGAGGGTGGGCTTGACCAGCGGGAGGGTGATGGAGCCGAGCTGGCGCCACCAGCCGGCGCCGTCGATCCGGGCGGCCTCGTAGACCTCGCCGGGGATGATCTGCATGCCGGCCAGGACCAGCAGCCCGATGAACGGGGCGGTCTTCCAGACCTCGGCGATGATGACGGCGAGTTTGGAGGCGTTGCCTTCGGCGGTCCAGAGGATTTCGGATCCGAGGAGGTTGTTAGCGATGCCGTCGGACTGGAAGATCCAGCGCCACAGCAGGCCGGAGACGGCGGTGGGGACGGCCCACGGGACCAGGATGCTGGCGCGCAGGAAGGACCGGCCGCGGAACGCCCGGTTCATGGCCAGGGCCAGGCAGAGGCCCAGGACGGTCTCGAGGAACACCGTGGTGACGGTGAAGAAGGTGGTGTTGGCGAAGGCGTTCAGGAAGCGCCGGCCGGATTCGCCGACGAACAGGTCGGCGTAGTTGGCCAGGCCCACGAAGGACTCGACATCGGAGACGAAGCCGTCCGCGTCCAGGCCGGATTCGGCGCGGAACAGGGACTGGTGCACGGCGGAGAGCAGCGGGTACACGATCACCAGGGCCAGCACCAGGATGGTGGGGGAGAGCAGCATCGCGGCCATGCGGCCTTCACCGGGGGAGCGGTTGCCGCGTTTGCGGGGGCTGCCTGGGTGGGGCGTGCCGGTC
>NZ_MQTS01000039.1 GCF_020532825.1 Arthrobacter sp. SO3 | reverse complement strand
AAAGACCCCGGACCCGCAAAATCCCCGCCAATCCGGGAAACCCGGCCAGCCCCCGAATCCCCATGTCAGGAGCCCTGGTGTTGGACAGAGTTCGCCGCCAAAAAACAAGATGTGACATCGAAATCGAACGCCAGTCGGCGGTTTGTACGGTCCACGACAAGTAGGCCGCAACCTTGGAGGCGTAACTCTTGATCGTGTTCGGCGATCTGCCAAGGTCGTGCAGCTCACCAAGCCACGAGGATGCGACATGCAGCCGATCGTCAGCGTCCACGATCACGTATCTTTCGGTGACCCCATCCCTTAGGAGGGCTCGGCTGACTGTGTATATAGGCTGAAACGGCATCTGTCCCATGTTACTGACAGGGACCTCCCAATACTGTCAGCCACGCTCGGACGACAGACTGCGCAAACCGTGCCTGACATCTTTTTGTGGGGCTATATAACGGACGGTTCCCGCCTGCACGTGGTGATCCCGGACGTCACTCGGCGGCACTGGGCCATCAATATCCGCAAGTTCGTCGTGAAGGCCAGCAGGCTCGAACACCTCGTCGAACTGGGCACGCTGACGCCGCAGGCGGCCCGCTTCCTCGGCGCTGCCGTGGCCAGCGGCCTGAACATCCTGGTCTCCGGCTCCACCCAGGCCGGCAAAACAACCATGCTCAACTGCCTGGCTGCGAGCATCGGAACCCGGGAACGCGTCGTCACCGTCGAGGAGATCTTCGAACTGCAGTTCCCGCTTCGGGACGTTGTGGGGCTGCAGTGCCGGCAGCCCAACCTGGAGGGCGAGGGCGAAATTCCCATGCGGCGGCTGGTGAAGGAGGCGCTGCGCATGCGCCCGGACCGGCTGGTGGTGGGCGAGGTCCGGGAGGCCGAGAGCCTGGACATGCTGATCGCCCTGAATTCGGGCCTGCCCGGGATGTGCACGGTGCACGCGAATTCGGCGCACGACGCTGTCACCAAGATCTGCACCCTCCCGCTGCTGGCGGGCGAGAACATCTCCAGCGCTTTTGTGGTTCCGACCGTCGCGTCCTGCATCGACCTTGTGGTCCACTGTGCCCGGCACTCGAGCGGACGCAGGGAAGTCACAGAGATCCTGTCGTTGGGCCGGAGAGTCGAAAACGGCATCATCGAATCCTCCATGGTCTTCGCCTTCGAGGACGGACAGCTGCAACCCAGGGCCAACTCAATGCCGGCGGCTGAGAAGTTTGCCCGTGCGGGGTTCGACGTCGCCGCCCTGCTGGAGCCACGCTGATGGCAGCGCTGCTGGGCATGCTCGCCGGTGCCGGACTCCTGCTGATCTGGTGGTCTGCCTGGGAAGAGCCAAAATCGGCCCGGCGCGTGCCAAGACCCAGCCGTCAGGAGGATCTGCTGCGGTCGGCAGGAATCGAGAAGGTCAGCGGCGCCGGTCTGCTGGCCAGCTGCCTCGGTGTCGGCACGTTCACGATGCTCGTCTTCTTCGCGGTGACCAGGTCGTGGCCGATCGCGGGCTGCTTTGGCTTGTTTGGCGGCTGGCTGCCCATGGCCATCGTGAAATGGCGCGCCCGGAAGCGCACCGCTGTCCTGCGGCAACTGTGGCCCGACGTCATCGACCATCTGCGGTCGGCGATCCGTGCCGGCCTGTCGCTGCCGGAAGCCCTCATCCAGCTGGGCGATAAGGGTCCTGAGGAACTCCGCCATGTCTTCCGCGATTTTGGCTCCGACTACCGGGCCGGAGGGCAATTCGACCCCTCCCTGACCAGGCTGAAGGACCGACTGGCGGATCCCGTGGCCGACCGGATCGTCGAAGCACTCCGGTTGACCAGGGAAGTGGGCGGCTCGGATCTTGGCCGGCTGCTAGGCACGCTCGCGGAATTCCTGCGGGAAAGTGCCCGAACCAGGAGCGAGCTGGAGGCCCGGCAGTCCTGGACCGTCAACGCGGCGCGGCTGGCAGTCGCGGCCCCCTGGTTCGTCCTGATGCTGCTGGCAAGCCGGCCCGAAGCGGTGGCTGCCTATAACACGCCGCTCGGGGCCGCCGTCCTGATTGGGGGCCTGGCGGTGTCCCTGATCTCATATGCCGTCATGCTGCGCATCGGAGCGCTGCCGGCAGATGAGCGGGTGCTTCGATGACCGGGCTGCTGGCGACCGCCATCGCCTGCGGAGTCGTCCTTGGCTGCGGTATCTGGTTGCTGCTGACCAGGCTGCCGTTCCTGCGGCCAACCACCTTCGTCGAACGCATCGGCCCGCAATTGAAGTCCCACAACTTGGAATCCCGGCTCCTGCGGACTGCGCCGCGGAACTTCACCCCGTTCGGACCGCTGGAACGAATCCTGCGGCCGGTCATCGGCGACGCCCTCTCGTGGCTGGAGAAGCTGAACCCCGGGTCCTCGGCCCTGAACCGCCGCCTGGCGAGGGCCGGGAACGTCAAGTCGCCGGGCGATTTCCGGGCAGAACAGCTCCTGTGGGGCGCCGGCGGTTTCATCGCGTCGGCCGGAGGAGTCGTGCTGGTCGGCGCGGCGGGACGGCTCAGCCCCCTCCTCGCCGCCGTGCTGGTGATCGGCAGCGCCGCCGGCGGTTACGTGCTGCGCGATTACCTGCTGGGAGCCCAGATCAGAAAGCGCGAAGCACGCATGATGGCGGAGTTCCCCAGCGTCGCCGAGCTCATGGCCCTCGCCGTCAGCGCCGGCGAGAGTGCGACGGGCGCACTCGACAGAGTGTGTCGCAGCGCCCGGGGGGAGTTGTCGAAGGACTTCACCCGCGTCCTGGCCGAAACCAGGGCAGGGAAGCCGATCGTCGAGGCCCTGCAGGAATTCTCGGCACGGACCGAGCTTGGACCGTTGCTCCGCTTCGTGGACGGGCTCGTCGTGGCGGTTGAACGGGGAACGCCCCTCGCTGGGGTGTTGCGGGCCCAGGCCCAGGACGCCCGCGATACGGCGAAGCGCGAGCTGATGGAGTCGGCGGGAAAGAAGGAAATCGCAATGATGGTTCCCGTCGTTTTCGGCGTCCTGCCGCTGACGGTCGTGTTCGCCGTCTTTCCCGGCCTGGCCGCCATCAGCATGGGTTTGTGACAGCACCCAACAGGGAACCGCAAGGAAGCAGCAGGAAGACACCCGAACCACCGACAAAAGGGGAGAAAGTGAAGCAGATCCTGAACCGCATGGCGCTGTTGCTCTGCACCATCAGCCTGATGCCCGGGCACGCCAGGGCGTCCGGGGCCGTCGGGCGGCAGCCTGACCTGCCCGGTGACCATCGCGAGCGGGGCGATGTGCCCGGCTGGGTGATGATCACGCTGATGTCGGCGGTCCTCGTGGCCGCGCTGCTCGCCCTCGCCGGCCCGGCCCTGGAAGGACTGTTCAACCAGGCCATGGACAAGGTCGGGCAGTAACAGGTGCGGCTGCCCGGCGCCGGCTGGGGCAAAACTGACGAACGGGGTTCGGCGGTGGTGGACTTCGTACTCGTGGGCGGGCTGCTGACGCTGTTCTTCCTCGCCATCGTCCAGCTCACCCTTGTTCTGCACGTCCGGAACACGCTGATCGACGCCGCGGCCTCTGGCGCCAGGTACGGCACCCTCGCGGACCGCAGCGCCGTCGACGCCAAAGATCGGGCCGCGCAGCTGATCTCGATCGCGCTCAACCCGGAATTCGCCCAGGACGTGACCACCAGCGAAGCCACGTACCAGGGCATCCGGACCCTGGAAGTCACGGTCCGCGCACCGCTGCCCGTGATCGGGCTGATCGGCCCCCGCGCAGTCCTGGAGGTGAAAGGGCATGCGGCCATCCAGCCCTGAGGCACCTGACCGGTGGCCGGGGGGAGCGGCCCCGGGGGCAAACACCGCCGGCCCGGACGACGCCGAACGGGGAAGCGCCGTGGTCGAATTCACGTTCCTGTCGCTGCTTTTGATGGTGCCGCTGGTCTACTTCATCATCACGGTGGGCCAGCTCCAGGGCGGCTCATTTGCGGTCGTTGGCGCCGCGGACCAGGCCGCGAAGGTCTTCGTGGCCCAGACGGACGCGGCCGGCGGCCGGGCCGCCGCCGAGCAGGCGGTTCTGCTGGCGCTCGCCGACCACGGGCACACCGCCGCCAATGCCCGGGTCGAGACCAGTTGCGCCCCCGCGGACTGCATGGCTGCCGGTTCGGCCGTGACGGTCACCGTCCATCTCACCGTGCCGTTGCCGTTCGTCCCGTTCAGCGAGGTGCTGAACCTGAACGCCGGGCAGCTCAGCGCCTCCGCCACTCAACTGGTGGGCCGCTTCCGATGAACGTTCCCGTGAAGCGTCGCCCAACGCGCCGCCGGCAGCAACCGCAGCCAGCGCATCAACAGGGCGGGGCTGAACACGGCGGGGACCAACCCGGCGGGGACCAACGCCGCGATGCCGGGCAGCTGATGGTGCTGATCATCGGCTTTGTGCTGCTCGCCCTGCTTCTCGCGACCGTCGTCATCGCTGCCTCCAGCGTCTACATCGAGCACAAGAAGCTCCTGTCGCTGGCCGACGGCGCCTCGGTGGCTGCCGCGGACAGCTTCACCCTGGGGCAGCTCGAAACCGTTGGCGGCACCCCCACCGCCATCCTGACCGGAGCCCGCGTGCGGAGCACCGCCGTCGACTTCCTGGACCGCAGCAGCGCCTTCACGCGGTTCAGCGGCCTCGCTGTCGGGCCGGGAACGGGCAGCCCGGACGGATCCACCGCCGTCGTGGTGCTCAGCGCCGCGGTCCACCCTCCCGTCGTCAACTTCCTCGTCCCGGACGGCATCAGGATCGAAGCGAGTTCGACGGCGCGCTCCCGGCTGACGAGGTAGCCCCCTGGGTGGCTGCCCGGCCTGGCCGGCGACCCAGTCCGGGCGGCCCGCACGGATAGCGTAGGCTTAAAAAACCATGGCAAACATTGATTTTCCCGCAGAAATCCGCGCCCTGCGCGCCACCTACGCCTCGATCGAGAACGTTTCGAATGTCGAGGCGCTGAAGGAAGACATCGCCGAACTCAGCGAACGGGCCGGCGAACCCAACCTGTGGGACGACCCCGCAGCCGCCCAGGTCATCACCTCGCGGCTCTCGCACCGCCAGTCCGAACTCGCGCGCCTGAACTCGCTCACGTCGCGGATTGACGACCTCGAGGTCCTCGTGGAGCTGGGCCAGGACGAGGACGACGCGGACTCCATGGGGGAGGCGGCCACCGAACTGGAATCGATCCGCAAGGCGCTGAAGGAACTCGAAGTCGTGACCCTGCTGTCCGGCGAGTTCGACGAGCGCGAAGCCGTCGTCACGATCCGCGCCGGCGCCGGCGGCGTGGACGCCGCCGACTTCGCCGAAATGCTGCTCCGGATGTACCTGCGCTGGGCCGAACGGCACGGCTACCCGACCACCATCATGGACACCTCCTATGCCGAAGAGGCCGGGCTGAAGTCCGCCACCTTCGAAGTCAAGGCCCCCTACGCCTACGGCACGCTCAGCGTCGAGGCTGGCACCCACCGCCTGGTCCGGATCAGCCCTTTCGACAACCAGGGCCGCCGCCAGACCTCGTTCGCCGCCGTCGAAGTCATCCCGCTGATCGAGCAGACGGACTCCATCGATATCCCGGACAATGAGATCCGCGTCGATGTCTTCCGTTCCTCCGGCCCGGGCGGGCAGTCGGTCAACACCACGGACTCCGCCGTGCGCCTGACCCACATCCCGACGGGCACCGTGGTCTCGATGCAGAACGAGAAGTCCCAGCTGCAGAACCGCGCCGCTGCCCTGCGCGTGTTGCAGTCCCGGCTCCTGCTGCTCAAGAAGGAGCAGGAGGACGCGGAGAAGAAAGCGTTCGCCGGCGACGTCAAGGCCTCCTGGGGCGACCAGATGCGGTCGTACGTCCTGAACCCGTACCAGATGGTCAAGGACCTCCGTACCGAGCACGAGGTCGGCAACACCTCCGCCGTGTTCGACGGCGAGATTGACGACTTCATCGATGCCGGCATCCGCTGGCGGACCGACAACCGCAACGCGGACAAGTAACCGCGGACAAGTAACCGCGGACAAGTAACCGCGGACAAACTAACCGCGGACAGGTATCCCGCGCACAAGTGGCCGCGGGCTCATACTCCTCTGCCTCTTGCGTCACACCCGCCCCTTCCGGCTAATCCTGCGACACGCCCCTGCGCTCGGGCCGATCCGCCAGAGCCCGTGCGTATAGTCGAGAAGCCGGAGCTCTACTTCCCCCACTAGAAAGCCCGCGCACCGGCGGCAGAACTGGGCCGTACCAGTCCACGTCCTGCAGGGTATTTAGGGCCATGATCCGTTTCGAAAATGTCACCAAGGTCTATGACCAGACGGCGCGACCCGCGCTGGATTCGATCAACCTTGAGATCGACCGGGGCGAATTCGCCTTCCTGGTCGGGGCCTCAGGCTCCGGCAAATCGACCTTCCTGCGCCTGGTCCTCAAAGAGGACCGGGCCTCCTCCGGTGCCGTCTATGTGGCCGGGCAGAACGTCGCGAACATCTCCAGCTGGCGTGTGCCGAGGCTCCGCCGCGGAATCGGCGTCGTGTTCCAGGACTTTCGCCTGCTGCCGCAGAAGACCGTGTTCGCCAACGTCGCCTTCGCCATGCAGGTTATCGGCAAGAGCCGCAGTGTCATCCGTGACACCGTCCCGGAGGTCCTGAAGACCGTCGGGCTCGAAGGCAAGGAAAACCGTCTTCCACACGAACTTTCCGGCGGTGAGCAGCAGCGCGTGGCGATTGCCCGCGCCGTCGTCAACCGCCCCGGCATCCTGCTGGCCGATGAGCCCACCGGCAACCTGGACCCCACCACCTCCATGGGCATCATGGGGGTGCTGGACAAGATCAACCAGAACGGCACCACCGTGGTCATGGCCACCCACGACGACGACATCGTCAACGAGATGCGCAAACGCGTCGTCGAACTCCGCAACGGAGTCATCATCCGGGACGAGGCCAAGGCCCTGTACACGTCCATGATTCCGGTTGTGGGACAGTCCCGCCGCCTTCGGGACGCCAGCGGGCGGGACGCCGAACCCGCCCCCGACCCGGGCGGAACCACCCGCACCGAAGTACGCGACGCAGGGGGGAACCAGCTGTGAGGCTCCAATTCGTCCTCGCCGAAATCGGCAGCGGACTTCGCCGCAACCTCTCCATGGTGGTCTCGGTCATCCTGGTGACGTTCGTGTCCCTGACCTTTGTCGGCGCCGCGGGCATGCTGCAACTGCAGATCAACCAGATGAAGGGCTACTGGTACGACAAAGTCCAGGTCGCCATCTTCCTCTGCAGTGACGGTTCGACGGCGACCGGCTGCGCCACCGGGCCCGCCACCCCGGAACAGCAGGACAACGTGGCCAAGCTCCTGGCGTCGCCCGCGGTGGCCCAGTACGTCAACGACTTCCAGTTCGAGTCCAAGGACGACGCGTACAAGCACTTCAAGGAGCAGTTCTCCAATTCCCCGATCGTGGACTCCGTGACGCCGGACCAGCTACCGGCCTCCTTCCGGATCAACATGAAGGACCCGGAGAAGTACCAGATCATCAGCGAGACTTTCTCCTCCCAGGCCGGTGTCGAAACCGTTATCGACCAGCGCCAGCTGCTGGAACGGCTGTTCTCCGTCATGAACGCCGCGTCCCTCGTGGCCGTGAGCGTCGCCGGGGTGATGATCGTCTGCGCCATCCTGCTGATCGCCACCACCATCCGGCTCTCGGCGTTCAGCAGGCGACGGGAAACCGGAATCATGCGCCTCGTCGGGGCGTCGAAGATCGTGATCCAGCTGCCGTTCATCCTCGAGGGCGTGATCGCCGCAGTGATTGGCGCGGTGCTGGCCTCGGGAACGCTGTGGGCTGTGGCGCACTTCTTCCTGGGCGGGTACCTGTCCAAGCAGTATCCGGACACCGCCTTCATCTCCGCAGGTCAGACGCTGGTCCTGGCGCCGGCACTGATTGGTCTCGGCGTTCTGCTGGCAGGCGTATCATCACTCCTGACCCTTCGTCGATACTTGAGGGTCTAGGGTGCACAACGAAAAGGGATGGCCCATGACACCGATGCATCGACTGGCCCCGCGTGCGGCTTCTACCGGGCTGCCCGGTGCCGGCCGCCGCAGCCGCATGGTCGGCGCCGCACTGGCGCTCGTCCTGGCGGGGAGCATGTGCGCCTCGGGCCCGGTTGCCTTCGCCGACACCCTCGAGGACCAGCAGGCCGCGCTCCGCGAGGAAGCGGCCCGGGTCCAGCATTCCCTTGAGTTCGTGGACTCCCGGATCGCGCAGGCCGCCTCGGACCTCGTCATTTACCAGGGCCAGCTCCCCGGTGCACAGCAGGCCCTGCTCGAAGCCCAGGGGCGCGTGGCCAGCGCCGTCAAGGAGTCCGAGGCTCTCGCCGCCCGGGTGGACCTGGCGCAGCAGAACAAGGCCAAAATTAGCCAGCAGCTCGAGACGGACAAGCAGAAAATTGCCGACACCAAGAAGCTGATCGGGCAGATCGCCACCCAGGCCTACAAATCCGGCGGGGTCCCCTCCAACCTTTCGCTGTTCTTCGGCTCGAACAACAGCGGCAGCCTGACGGACACCATCGATCTGGCCGACCAGGCGATGCGCAGCCAGAACTCCGCGATGGACAAGCTCAGCCAGCAGAACGCCACCAACGTCAACTCTCAGGCCCGGCTTGAGGCCGTGGAGGTTGAAATCAAGGACCTCAAGGCCAAGGCCGATGCCGCGCTGGCCCGCGAACAGGCCGCCCGGGACGAGGCCGAGGCCAAGAAGTCCGAGGTGGACAAGCTCATTGCCGACACCACCCGGCTCGACGCCGAACTCCAGGCCGCCAAACCCGGAATCCAGACCCAGCTCGCCCAGGTCAAGTCCCAGCAGGACGCCGTGGCGGCGGATATCGCCGAGCGCGACCGCAAGCTCCGCGAGGCTTGGGAAGCCGAACAGCGCCGGATCGCCGAGGCCGCCGCAGCGGCCGCCCGCGCCCAGGGCCAGGCCAAGCCGCCGTATGTCCCCGCCCCGGCCGGACCGCCGTCGGCCTTCGGACTGCGTCACCCCTTCAACGGTGTCCCGATCAGCTCGGGCTTCGGCTGGCGCTCGACGCCGCCGGGCACCATCGACTTCTACGGCCAGGGCGGCTACATGCACACCGGCATCGACTTTGCCGCAGCCTGCGGCACGCCGGTGTACGCCGCGGCGGCCGGCACCGTGTTCTCGGCCGGCTGGGCCAACGACGGCGGCGGCAACAACGTGAAGATTTCCCACGGCGTCGTCCAGGGGAACTCGCTGACCACCATCTACTACCACAACACCAGCGTGGTGGTCTCCCCGGGCCAGCAGGTCAGCCAGGGACAGCTCATCGCCTACTCGGGAACCACCGGCAACTCCACCGGCTGCCACTCGCACTTCGAGACCTGGCTCAACGGCCGGGCCGTGGACCCGATGACCCTGCTCTGATCCGCCTGGAGCGGAAGCCTCACGGCTGACCCGCGGCCCTGCCGTAAACTGGATAGGACGCCGCACCGCACAGGCTGCGGCCCCACCCATCGATCCAAGGAGAGTTCTACCGTGCCGAAAGAAAGTGGCCGTAAGGTAGTGGCCACCAACCGCAAGGCCCGGCACGACTACACCATCCTCGACACCTACGAGGCCGGGATCGCGCTGATGGGAACGGAAGTGAAGTCCCTCCGCGAGGGACACGCCTCCATGGTCGACGGCTTCTGCACCTTCTACAACGACGAGCTGTGGATGGAGGGCATCCACATCCCCGAGTACCACCAGGGGAGCTGGACCAACCACGCCGCACGCCGGCGCCGGAAACTGCTGCTGCACCGCGACGAGCTCACCAAGATCTCGCACAAGATCCGCGAATCGGGCTTCACCATCGTCCCCCTTCAGCTGTATTTCCTGGACGGCCGGGCCAAGGTCGAGATCGGAGTCGCGCGCGGCAAGAAAGAATACGACAAGCGCCAGACCCTGCGGGAGCAGCAGGACAAGCGCGAAGCCCTGCGCGTTATGCGCGAGCGGAACCGGCGCTAGGCAGCCGGGCCGCAACCCGCGGGAATGATTCTGCCGGGGCGTGCGTTATGCTAGATAGTCCGGGAAGGAACGGCGCGGAATCGGTTCAGCAACAACGAAGCGGTTCATCAACTTTCCTCACCGGTTTGATAAAAAAATACGGGGATGATCGGTTTCGACGATGTTAGTCGCGACAGGTGAAGCGGGCCGAGGATGCAGAATTATCTCGTAAACGCTGTCTGCAAACCAATAAGTGCCGAATCAAAACGCACTGACTTCGCTCTCGCTGCCTAAGCAGTAAGACAGTCCGTCAGCCCGAGGTTGCTATTGCCCCGGATCCTGGCGTCATTTAGATAGCCACTGCTGTTTACCCCCGTCATCGGGGTGAATGGGACTCTTAGATGACTGGGCCCGGATCAGCCAGCTGTTTGTAGCGTGGCTGGGGCCGAGAAAATCCAACGCAAACTGCGCCCGGAGAAGCCCTGACAACACGACATCGGACGGGGGTTCAATTCCCCCCATCTCCACCATCGGAGCCCCGGCAACGGTGCTCCACCCCGTAAAGATCCAGACAAAAGGCCGGAAGCCTCAGCTTCCGGCCTTTTGCTTTGCTTGGGCGGCTGGGCAGGCGAGCAGTGCTCAGCGTTTCTTGATGTGGGCAACCGGGTCGGTATGCGTTTCCGCGACGTTCTTGGTCTTCTTCTCGGCCCGTTTTTCCTTGATGGTTTTCACCGGCTTCTTGGCCATGCTCCGGTGCGGGGTCTTGTCAGGCATGTGGGCGCTCCCTAACGGCAGGGGGCCGGGATGGCCCCCGTGCTATTAAGTTACGCCTCCGGCACCGCGACGTCCACGATGCCGACAAAACGGCTGCCCACGCCCTCATACTCGCTGCGGACCAGCCCGGTGCCGAGGCTGGGAATCTCATACGGAGCGTGGTGTGCACAGCACACATAGGTGAACTCCGGCCACCACTTCTTCGGCCGGGCTGCCTCGGAAAATCCGCAGACCGCGCACGTCAGCTGGACCCAGATGGGGCGTTTGCCGGTCCGGTTGGCTTTGGACTGGACAAGCCAGGCCGGCGGGTTGTCCAGGAGTTCGCTGAGCTCGGCGTCGCTCAGCCGGGGCGGGATGTTGTGGCGGTGGGCCATCTCCAGCGGAATGTCGAGAATCTGGGCTGCAACACGACGGGTAACCATCCTTTAACGATACGTGATCGGAGGGTCCCCGATTCGCCCTCCGCAGTCAGGGCGGCGTGAGTCTGCAGCCGGGATGGACGCTCTCGCTGTGGACCCAGAGGGCCGACGCGACTTCCTCGGCGAGGTCGACTTCCTGCCGGGTCCCGCCGGAGCCGATGCGCACCACCAGGGCGCCGCCGAAAGGCTTCCGGCCCAGAACCTCAACGTCCGCGTCCAGCCCGATCTCCTCTGCGGAAAGGTAGCGCAGCAGCTCGGGATTTTCGTCGCTGATCCGGGTGATCCGGCCGGTGTGCCCGTCGTCGAGCTCGCTCATCCGACGGGCGGCGGGCACCAGCACGGAGCCGTCGGCGGAGGGGATCGGATCGCCGTGCGGGTCCCGCACCGGGTTCCCGAGCTTGGCGGCCATCCGTTCGATAAACGTGTCAGAGACGGCGTGTTCCAGGAGCTCGGCTTCGTCGTGGACCTCGTCCCAGCGGTAGCCCAGCTCCCGGACGAGGAAAGTTTCAATGAGCCGGTGCCGCCGGACCATGGACAAGGCCAGCCGGACGCCGTCGGCCGTGAGGGTGATGGCGCTGTAGGGCTGGTGGTCCACGAGGCCCTGGTCCTTGAGCTTGCGGACCATTTCGGAGACCGAGGAGTTGGCCACGCCGAGGCGCTGGGCCAGCTGGGTGGAGGTGATGGGCTTGTCCTGCCACTCCGTAAAGGAGTAGATGACCTTGACGTAGTCCTCGATCGAGGAGGAGGGCAGGCTGGTCTTCACAGCCTCCAGCCTACCGTCCGGCGGCGCCGGAGAACGTCAGCCACAGCAGGACCAGATTGAGCGACACGACCAGGATCACGCTGATGACGGCGGCAATACGGAGTGCCATCCCGTCCGCGAAGCGGCCCATGAGGGCCTTGTTGCTGGTCAGCACAACCAGCGGGACCAGGACGAAGGGGATACCGAAGCTCAGGACGACCTGGCTGAGGATAAGGCCCCAGGTCGGGTCGAAGCCGACGCTCAACAGCACAACGGCAGGGATCAGGGTGACGACGCGGCGCGTCATCAGCGGGATCCGGATCTTGAGCAGCCCCTGCATGATGGATCCGCCGGCGTAGCAGCCCACGGATGTCGAGGCCAGGCCGGAAGCAAGCAGTCCCACGGCGAAGATGACGCCGACCACCGGGCCGAGATTGCTCGTGATCGCGGCGTGGGCGCCCTCGATGGTATCCGTCCCCTCCTCGCCGCCCAGGGTCGAGGCGGCCAGCAGCAGCATGCCGATATTCACGATTCCGGCGATGGCGAGGGCCGCTACGACGTCCCATCGGGTCGCCCTGACGAGGCGGGCCATGGCCGGCGCGGCAACGTGCAGGTGCGGGTTCGGGCGGTGCCGGTCCCTTGACAGGGCCGAATGGACGTAGATGGCGTGCGGCATGACCGTGGCGCCCAGCATGCTGGCGGCCAGCAGTACAGTGTCCGGGCCCTGGAACCCGGGTATCAGTCCGGCCGCGACGCCGGCAGGATCGGGCGGGCTGATGAACAGGCCCGCCAGGAATCCGATGGTGATGATGGCCAGCAGGAACATGATGATGAACTCGAAGGGCCGCTGGCGGTTCCTGGCCTGCACAGCCAGCAGGAGCATGGAGACGCCGCCGACGATCAGTGCGCCGAGAGGGAGGGGCAGCCCGAAGAGAAGGTAGAGTGCGATCGCGCCGCCGACCACCTCGGCCAGGTCGGTGGCGGCGGCCACGATCTCGGCTTGGATCCAGAACGCCCGGCGCCAGAACGGCTTGAGCCGTTCGCCGAGGATCTCCGGCAGGCTTTTCCCGGTGACGATCCCTAGCTTCGCGGACTGGTACTGGACCAGCACGGCCATGATGTTGGCGGCCACCAGCACCCAGACCAGGAGGTAGCCATACTGCGCGCCGGCCGTGAGGTTTGCCGCGACGTTGCCGGGGTCCACGTAGGCGATCGCGGCGACGAACGCCGGACCCAGCAGACCGATCATGGCCCGGCGGCCACCGGGTGTCCGCCGGACGGCCGCGTCCGGCGTCGACGGTTCGTGGCCTGTTACGTCCAGCACGGTGGGCTCCCCTGGGGTTGTCGCGTCGACGGCGACGCTGCCGGTGGGGGCTGGTTCACGCCGGCACCGGAGTTTTCTATAGCCTACAAATAATTATTAGGCATACCGAAACCATAAGCCACCCTGCCGTTCCGGGCAACGTCGGCGGTCATGAAGGGCGGACCTGCCGGTGTCAGGCCCGGACGGCCCGCCAGCTCTGCGTCATGCCCGGACGGCCCGCCAGCTCTGCGTCAGGCCCGGACGGCCCGCCAGCTCTGCGTCAGGTAGGGGAGCGGGAGGATGTCGTCGGGGCTGTGTCCCAGATGCTGGTGCAGGTACCAGTCGAGGTTGCCCAGCACCTTGGCGCGGGTCGCCTCGCCGGCCGCCAGGTAATAGCTGCGGGACTTGGTCAGCTCCATGATGTCCCCGGTGCGCACCGGGTCTTCCCAGCGGGTGAGATGGCTCTCCAGCCCCGTGAATTCCGGACCCACCGGCGGTTTGAAGTGCGGCTTGTGCACATCGCCGGCATGCATGATGCGCGAGAGCCGGTGCACCCAGGGGACGGACGTGTCCAGCTGGTTCCAGACCAGCCCCAGGACGCCGTGGGGGCGCAGGATCCTGGCGATCTCCGTGCTGGCCGGGAGGGGATCGCACCAATGCCAGGCCTGCGCGACGGTGGCGAGGTCGAACGCTGCGGCGGGCAGCCCGGTGTGCTCGGCGGTGCCCTCGACGGCAGTGACGCCCGGCAGCGTCCTGCGCAGCTGGTCCAGCATGTCGGCGGAAGGGTCCACCGCCACTGTGTGCAGGCCGCGGGCGACCAGCAGCGCCGTGAACTTCCCGGTTCCGGCGCCGATATCCGCGGCGTCCCTGGCTCCGGCGGGAATCAGCCAGTCGGCCGAATCCCCGGGGTAGCCCGGGCGGACGCGCTCGTAGTGTTCCCCGCCGTCGCGGTAGCTTTGCCCCAGCTCCTGGCGCCGCTCGTGCTGCAGTTTGGGGCCGCTGTGCAGTTTAGGGCCACTGTGCAGTTTTGGTCCGCCGCGAGCCACGTGCGATCTCCTTCGGCAGGTCCGGGTGGGTACCTTTCGAATTTACCGCACGCGGGACGCGGCGTCCCTGCCCGGCGGGTCCTCGGCCGCAGTGCTAGTCCAGCGTGCAGGGGGCCGCTCCGGCGGTGCCCGGTGTGTTGGGAGCCCAGTGCGGGTAGCTGCGGGTGTCGTTGGACGGCACCCAGCGTCCGGCGTCCACCACGTAGTCCCAGCCGAGGCCGGACCGGAGCAGTTCCTGGATGCCGGCGAGCAGCCGTTCGGCGTCCTCCAGCCGGGAACCCAGGCCGAAGCTGGCCCGCAGTGATCCGGAGGGCAGCCCGAGCCGCCGGAGCAGGGGGTGTGCGCAGAAACGGCCGTCGCGCAGCCCGATGCCGTGTTCGGCGGACAGGTAGGCCGCCACCAGGCCCGCGTCGTAGCCTTCCAGCGAGAAGTTCACGACGCCGATGGTCCCGGTGCCCGGCCCCGTGTCCGGTCCGGCTTCTGCGGGCGCATCGAATGAGGCGCTGTCCGAGAAGATCTGGTGGACGGTGACGCCGTCGATGCGGGCGAGTCCCTCGACGAGGAAGGACCGGATGGCGTTTTCGTGCGCGTGCCACTCTTCCACGTCCAGCCCGGCGATCACCTGCGTGGCACGGGCCAGGGTGGCGGCGCCCAGGACATTCGGGGAACCGCCCTCGTGCCGGGCCGGGCCGGTGGTCCAGCTGACCGCATCGATCCGGGCATCCTGTACCGCTCCGCCGCCGGCCAGGTGCGGTGTGCCGGCGTCGAGCCAGTCGGAACGGCCGATCAGCACGCCGGCGCCGAACGGGGCATAGAGCTTGTGCCCGGAAAAGGCGAGATAGTCGACGTCGTCCGCGGCAATGTCGATCCGCCGGTGCGGGGCCAGCTGTGCGGCGTCGACGACGATCCGGGCGCCGTATTCGTGGGCGAGGGCGGCCAGCGCCCGGATTGGCAGGATCTCCCCGGTGACGTTGGAGGCGCCGGTGACTGCGAGCAGGCTAATGCCGCCGTAAGCGAGTTCCCCGCGGAGCAGTTCCAGCGTGGCCGCGAGGGTGGGGGCGGCGATGACGCTGCGGTGCGGCACGCCCTGCCACGGCAGGAGGTTGGCGTGGTGTTCGATGTCGAGATAGAGCACCTCGCCGGTGTGCGCGCCGTCGACGACGGGCAGGCAGCCGGCGAGCAGGTTCAGCGAATCGGTGGTGTTCCGGGTGAAGATCACCGAATCGTCCGCCCGGCCGCCCACGAAACTGCGGACAATGCTGCGGGCGTTCTCGTAGACCGAGGTGCTGATCTGGGAGGCGTAACCGGCGCCGCGGTGGACACTGGCGTAGAACGGCAGGATCTCGTTGAGGTAGGCCGAGACCACGGACAGGGCAGGGGCGGAGGCGCCGTAATCCAGGTTGGCGTAGCGGACGCTGCCGCCCTGGATCAGCGGTGCCTGGATCTCGGCGCCGGACACGGCGGCCAGGGGCCGGCGGGCGGCGGCGAACCTCGCCTCGGGAAGGGCGCGGCTGGCGCCGGACTGGAATTCGGAAGTGGCAGGAAAAGTGGCAGTCGTCATGGGACCTCGCTCGAAAAGGACCCCACGCACCGGGGATCCGCGCTTGCCGGGTCCGTTCCGGACCGGCCAGGTCGTCACCCGGGGCACCCCACCGCGAATGGAGGGTTGCCGGCCAGCAAACCGGGGTTTAGCGCTGGCACTCGTGACCTGCTTCGAGCCTAGGACATCTGCGCGGGGGCGGAAAAGGGGAGGACCTTTTATGAAGCGCTTTGTTACGGGACGCGCCGCGGGGTGCGACCGAGGCCGCCGGAAATGCCTACAGCAGGTCGTCCAGCCCCGGGTTGAGTCGCTTCAGGACCTCCGAGTGCAGGATGGAGTTGGTGGCAAGGGCGTTGCCGCCGAAGGGTCCGTCTTCGCCTTCGAGGGAGGTGAAGCGTCCGCCGGCCTCGGTGACGATCGGCACCAGCGCGGCCATGTCGTAGAGGTTCAGCTCCGGCTCGCAGGCGATGTCGACGGCGCCTTCGGCCACGAGGCAGTAGGACCAGAAGTCGCCGTAGGCGCGGGTGCGCCAGACTTCCTCGGTGAGGCCCAGGAATTCGTCGAGGTTGCCGCGCTGCTTCCACCCGCCCAGGCTGGAGTAGGAGAGCGAGGCGTCCGAGAGCTTGGAAACGTTGGAGACCTTCAGCCGGGTGGCGGCCGCCAGCGACCGGCCCATATAGGCCCCGGCGCCCTTGGCGGCCCACCAGCGCTTGCCGAGTGCCGGGGCGCTCACGACGCCGACGACCGGCTCGCCCTCGTCGACGAGGGCGATCAGGGTGGCCCAGACGGGGACGCCGCGGACGAAGTTCTTGGTCCCGTCGATCGGGTCGATGATCCAGCGGCGGGAGCCGTGGCCGGAACTGCCAAACTCCTCGCCGAGTACGGCGTCGCGCGGACGGGAGCGGGAGAGCTGGCCGCGAATGGCTTCCTCGGCCGACTTGTCCGCGTCCGTCACCGGCGTCAGGTCCGGCTTCGTCTCGATCCGAAGATCGAGCGCCTTGAAGCGGCTCATGGTCTGGGAATCTACGGAATCTGCCAGTACATGGGCAAGGCGCAGGTCGTCGTTGTAGCTCGAAGCTGGTTGACTCATGGTTCCAAACTACCGCCAAAGCGGGCGGCGGGGCGGGAGGCCGCATTGCTGCGCCGCCGGGGGCCGCCCGAAGCAAGGCAATCGCCGGTCCGGACGGCAGGGTTAGGGCGGCAGGGTCAGGAGACGGTGCCCAGTTCCTTGACGTCCTGCGCTTCCATCCGCGGGTCCGTCCCCAGCAGGCGGCGGAGGGAGCCGAGCCGGGCCGGGCCGGATTCCCCCGCATGGCCGGCGGCCACCCAGGCGTCCACGCCGCAGTTGACGGCGCTGGAATCGTGCTTGCAGCCCCGTTCGCAGTCGTCGGTCCCGGGCTCGAGGTCCGGGAAGGAGCGCAGGATCCGGTCCGGGTCCACATGGGCCAGTCCGAAGGAGCGGATGCCGGGGGTGTCGATGATCCAGCTGCCCGGCGGCGCATCGTTGACCTTCAGGGCCAGCGCGGAGGAGGAGGTGTGGCGGCCGCGCCCGGTCACCGCGTTGACTCCACCGGTGGCGCGCTCGGCGCCGGTGAGCGCGTTGACCATGGTGGATTTGCCGACGCCGGAGTGGCCCAGCATGACGGTGACCTTCCCGTCGAGGTGGGCTCGCAGCTGGGAGACGGCGTCCTTGTCCAGCCGGGCCGACAGCCCGTCGTCCGAGCGGGCATCGATGCCCGAGGCGGCCGAATCCGCTGTTTTGGAGATGATCACCGGGAAGTCAAGGTGCTGGTAGTTGGACAACAGCTCCGCAGGGTCCTTGACGTCTGCCTTGGTGACAAGCAGCAGCGGCTCGATTCCGGCGTCGTACGCGGCCACGAGGGCGCGGTCGATGAACCCGGTCCGGGGCTCCGGATTGGCGGCTGCCACCACGATCACCAGCGTGTCGGCATTGGCGACGACGGCGCGCTCGATCGGGTCCGTGTCATCGGCGCTGCGCCGCAGCAGGGTCCTGCGGTCCTGGATCTTGACCAGCCGGGCCAGGGTGTCCGGTTCGCCGCTGACGTCCCCGACGAGGGAGACGAAGTCGCCGGCCACGACAGGGTTCCGGCGAAGTTCCCGGGCCCGGGCGGCGATGATTTTGCGTTCCTCGGGCGTGCCTTCGGCGACGACGGCGGTGTAGCGTCCGCGGTCAACGGTGATGATCCGCCCGGTGACGGCGTCGTCGTACGCCGGCCGGTCCTTGGTGCGGGGACGGGTGCCCTTTTTGTTGGGGCGGATCCGGACGTCGGATTCGTCCCAGGAGTCAGTGCTGCGTGCCACCGGAGGCGTCCTTGTCTGCGCGGGCTGCACTTCCGGCGGTGCCCTGCGCGAGCATGGCCTCCCAGAGTTGCGGGAAGTCCGGCATGGTCTTGGCCGTGGTCTCAATGTCCTCGACCTCGATGCCAGGCACGGCCAGGCCCAGGATGGCCCCTGCCGTGGCCATCCGGTGGTCGGCGTAGCTGTGGACGACTCCGCCGTGCAGCGGCACGGGACGGATGATGAGACCGTCGGGCGTCTCCTCCGCATCACCGCCCAGGCGGTTGATTTCGGCGACGAGGGCGGCAAGCCGGTCCGTTTCGTGCCCGCGGAGGTGGGCGATGCCGCCCAGCCGCGACGGGCCGGTGGCAAGGGCGCAGAGTGCGGCGACGGTGGGGGCGAGTTCACTGGTCCCGTCGAAGTCCGCGCCGTTGATCTCCGGGCCGCCGGTCACGGTCAAGGTGCCGTCCGCGAGCGTAACGGTCGCCCCCATGGTGGTGAGGATGCTGCGCCACAGATCACCCACCTGGGTGGTCGGGGCCGGCCAGTTGGGGATGCGGACCGTGCCGCGGGTGGCGAGGGCCGCCGCGAGAAAGGGGCCGGCGTTGGAGAGGTCCTGTTCGATCCTGAGGTCGAAGGCGCGGATGGCTCCGGGGGAAACGATCCAGTGGTTCGGGCGGGAATCGTCCACGGCCACACCGGCTCCGCGGAGCACGGCGACCGTCATGTTGATGTGGTCCAGGCTGGGGACGGGCTGCCCGACGTGCTCCAGATGGAGACCCTCGGTGAAGCGTGCTCCGGCCAGGAGCAGTGCCGACACAAACTGGGAGGAAGCGCTGGCGTCGATGACGAGGTGGCCGCCCCGCACTTCGCCCGTGCCTTCGACGGCGAACGGCAGCGAGGACACCAGGCCGCCGTCGGGTGCGCTGACGGCGACGCCCAGCCCGGTCAGCGCCTCGATGATGGGGCCCATCGGGCGCTTGCGCGCATGCGGGTCGCCGTCGAAGAGCGTCACTCCGCGGCGCAGCGCCGCGACGGGGGGGACGAACCGCATGACCGTCCCGGCCAGCCCGCAATCGACTGCGGACCGCGCCTCGGCGGCGTCCGGGTTGATGGGCGTGACCGCCAGGTCGGGACCAAAGGCGCCGTCGCCCGGGACTTCCGTGATGGTGGCCCCGAGCTGCCGCAGTGCCTCGATCATCAGGGCCGAATCCCGGGAATGCAGCGGAGCCCGCAGCAGGGAAGGCCCGTCGGCGAGGGCGGCGAGCACGAGGTACCGGTTGGTCAGGGACTTCGACCCCGGAACGGTGACCGTGGCGTCGACGGGCCGTCCGGCGAACGGCGCCCGCCAGGGCTGAGCGCTGCGGGCCGGGACGGTGGGGGCTGCTGCGGGGGTGGTGCCTGTCATTGCTGCCTTAGGCTCCGGCAGTGTGGTCTACGGCTTTGCGTACGGCCTTGTCGGCCTTCTTTAGCTGCTTGCCGGTGGTCTTCCTGACGTCGGCAGCGAGGTGGCCCGCGTTCTTCTTGGCGTCCGCGGCGAGGTGCTCGGCGCGCCAGGCCAGGCTGGGCCGGCCGTTGGTGTCGACCGAGGCCAGCAGGACTCCGCCGGTCAGGGAAACGTTCTTCAACAGCTGCTTCCGCCGGGCGTCGCGGCCCGCCTTGGACGTGATGTCCGCGCTGCGCCATTCCACGTAGCCGTTAAGGGCCGAGATGACGGCGAGCACAGTGGCTGCCAGTCGCGAGGACTTGCCCAGCGCGAGGCACACGCCGGCGCCGACCTGGGTGCCGCCGATGACGCGGGCCAGCACCTTCTCGTTGGTCTGGAACGGCAGGGATTCGGCCGCGCGCCGCAACAGGGGTGACAGCTGCGTTGCAGTGTCATCCGCGTTCTTGAGCTTGTCCATGCCTGCAAGGACGAAACTGGAGGCGAGCATGGGCCGGGCGAGAAAGCGGACAAACGACATGAATTTCCTCCTGGATGGACGAACCGCGCAATCAGAGCGGGAGAACCGGTTCTAGTCTTGCACTTTTGCGGAATATTTGCCTGCCGGGCCGGGTTGTGAATGACAGGTCCCGGCCGTTTATTTGCGGCCGGATTTTGGCGCAGATCAGCCCGGACGGTGGGCTGGAACACAGCGGCACGGCGGGACTAATCCGGCGTGGCGCAGGAAGGCGGAGATTTGATTCTGGTGAAGGACATTCCCGTAACGGACATTCACTTGTTGGACACGGGGCAACTCCCGGCATGGACCGCGGCCCTGCAGGATGGAATGGTACCGGCAATGACGGACGCCCGCCGGAAGGTGACAGTAGACTTGAAGGCAATGAGCACCATGGACCCGGCCGTTGCGGCCATGCACGAGGCAACCGGAAACGGCGCCACGCCCGCCAAGTCATCTGCTGCCGGCCCCGCTGGCGCACTTTCAGAGCCTGCCCTGGCTCCTGGTGCGGTCCGGGCGGCCGACGCCGGCACGGACGCGGCGCAGGATGCCGCCGCCCGGGAGACGATCGTGGACGGCCAGGCGCTGGACGTTGCGACCGAAACCACGGAGGAACGCCGGGTACGGTTCGAACGCGATGCCATGCAGTACGTGGACCAGTTGTACTCCGCAGCTATGCGGATGGCCCGGAATCCCGCTGATGCAGAGGATCTGGTCCAGGAGGCCTACACGAAGGCGTTCTCCGCCTTCCACCAGTACAAGCCAGGCACCAACCTGAAAGCCTGGCTGTACCGCATCCTGACCAACACTTACATCAACCTCTACCGCAAGCGGCAACGCGAGCCGCTGCAGTCGAACTCGGACACCATCGAGGACTGGCAGCTCGCCCGGGCGGAGTCGCACACCTCGTCCGGACTTCGTTCGGCGGAGGCCGAGGCGCTGGACCACCTGCCGGATTCGGACGTGAAGCGGGCCCTGCAGGCCATTCCGGAGGAATTCCGGTTGGCGGTGTACTTCGCCGACGTCGAGGGATTCGCGTACAAGGAAATATCAGACATCATGAACACCCCGATCGGGACCGTTATGTCCCGCCTGCACCGGGGCCGGAAGATGCTGCGTGACATGCTCGCCGACTATGCCGCCGAGCGCGGATTCAAGGCCGCAGACGCCACCACAGCGGCCGGAAGCAACAAACAGGAGAACAGGAAATGAGCGACTGCCAGGGACTGGGCGACTGCGACGACGCCCGGATGCAACGGATCTACGAGTATCTCGATGGTGCCCTTACCCACGATGACATCGCCGAGATCAAGGACCACCTGGACGGGTGCCCGGAATGCTTTGAGCAGTACGACCTCGAATGTGTCATCCGCGTCATGGTGAAGCGTTCCTGCACCGAGGCCGCCCCGGCGAACCTCAAGAATGCGATCCTGGACCGGATCCACTCCAGCAACCCGGTCGAGGCCTGACGCGCCTGCGGGCGGCCAGCTACAAGGTCCAAAACGAATGACCCCGGAAACCGTGAGGTTTCCGGGGTCATTCGTCATTCCAAGCTTAGCTTAGGCGTTGGGGCGCTTGCCGTGGTTCGCGCCGCCACGCTTACGGTCACGACGTTTACGTGCACGCTTGCTCATAGCTGGCCTCCTTAATTTTTGGTACTCAAAAGAGCTGCCCTCAAGTCTCCCACATCAGGGCACCCGCCGCGAACCGGCGCGGGCGGGACCCCCCCAGAGGGACAACCAGAGACAACCAGGGACAACCAGGGACAATCTCAGCGGACAAACACGGCGGGCGGTCACTCCAGGGAATTCCGGATGGAGATCCGGGCCTGGTCTAGAACCGTTTTGACTGTTTCCAGTGTCACCGGGGTGATCGGATGCCGGCCGCCGTGGCGGCGCAGTTCCACGCGGATGTCGTCGCGGAAGGCCTGCACGAGCATCTCTGCCTCCCGGAGTCGGCTATCGCTCTCCTGCGAGTACCGCTGGCCTGCCAGCGAGGCGACCGTCGAGCCGGCAGCCCGGGCCGAGGACCGGGCGGCCTCGGCCGTTGCGGCGAGGTCGGCCCGCAGTCCGCGCATGTTGACTTTGATGTCCTGCCGCAGGTTGTCAGCGAGCCGCCGCACTGACGCGGAGATGTCGTTCTCCACGCCGGCAAGTTCGTCCCGCCGGCTGTTCAGCTCCACGAGTCCCGCCGGGGTGATGCTGTAGTAGGTCCGCCGGCCTTCGGTATGGGTGGCGACGAGCCCTTCCTCCTCAAGCTTGCCGAGCCGCGGATAGATGGTTCCGGCGCTGGGGGAGTACGTGCCGCCGAAGCGTTCGCTGAGTGCCTTGATGAGTTCGTAGCCGTGCTTCGGACCCGTCTCCAGCAGCGCGAGCAGATAGAGCCGGAGCGCCCCGTGGGCAAAGACCGGAGGCATCAGAGCTCCTGGTTGGGGTCCGCGCCCGGCCGGCCGTGGAAGATCGAGGTCTTCCCCGAGACGGAGTTGGTCCGGACCAGCATGAGCTGGGCGTCGGGTCCGGCAATCGTCTGCACGGTGCCGCCGGGCTGGTTGTACCTCTGGTCGTCAATGACGACGGCGCCGCTGGCGGACTTGGCGATGATGTCCACGCCGACGTCATGGGGGAGGCGGATGGTGACATCACCCGAGACGGAATTGGCGCCAAAGTCCTGGGTGAAGCTGTGCAGGTCGAAGCTGAGGTCTCCGCTGACGGTGTTGGCGCGGATGTTGCTGAAGTCGCCGGAGGCGGTGATCTCGCCCGAGACGCTCTTGGCCGTCAGCACGCCGTGGTGGTTGCGGGCGATCACTTCGCCGCTGACGGTGTTGACGGACAAGTTCCCGGACGTGCCGTCGGCCAGCACGGAGCCGGAGACCGTGTTCAGCCGGGTCTGCCCGCTGATCCCGGAGACCATGCCGTCGCCGCTGACGGTGCCGGCCTCGATCTCGACGCCGGCCGGCAGGGCGATGCTGATGACAACGGAATTGCTGCTGCTGTTATTGACGGTGCCCATGAGGTTCTTGAACCAGCCCTGCGGGCCGTGCAGCTGGTGGCGGACCTCCAGGCGCCCGTTGACCAGACTGATCGCGAGCGGGTCCCCGTGGACCTCGGAGACTTCGATCCGCGCCACAGCATCATCATGCGCGACGATATCGAAGCGCCCCCGGACGATGCCGAGCTTAAGCGAGGTGACGCCGTCGACGTCGATGGTCTGCGGACCGGTGACGGTCCAGTTGTTCTCTGTCATGGTTCCTCCGGGAAGGCGGTGCTTCATGCGAACGGTTACGATATATCGCGACCAATGAAGTCACGATATATCGCCAGTTTGGCACAGTCAAGATATATCGCGAATCGCCCGGGGGAGCCTGCCTGGCGGTTCTACTCGGGGGCGTCGATCCTCAGCCACTGGAACCAGCCGCGGTGCAGGACGAGCCACGCCATCAGTCCGTAGCCCGCCTGGCCGGGGGTGCCCCCGTTGGCCGCAAGGTCCTGGCGCCACTGCTCATGGTTCAGCAGCGGCGAGAACGTGTCGACGTAGAGGTGCTTGCGCCGGGTGGTGACGTCGGCGAAGGCCGTGTTGAGCTCACCGATCCTGCGGTTCTGGGCCGGATCCAGGGTGGGCGGCGGCCCCACGACGAAGACCTCAATCCTGTTCTGCGAGGCCGAGTCGAGGATATTGGCGAGGTTGAGCCGGCTGCGGGCCGTGGAGAGCCCAAACTCGACATCGCGGCTGGAGAGCCCGATTACCAGCCGGTTCTCGTGTTGGTTGTTGAAGCGGCGGCCGGCTTCCTCAAGCCAGCGGGCAGCGAGGCCTTCCGTGCCCTCCTGCGGGCAGGGAAGGGGATAGCATTCCAGGGACAGTCCGTCCTGCGGCGTGCGCGCCAGCACCCGCCCCAGCCAGCCCAGCGCGCGCGGATCACCCAGGCCGGCCAGCAGTTCATCGCCAACGGCTGCGATCCGCAGCTTTCGATCTTCCACGACTACCTCTTCAATCCAGAGCGTCCAACAAACGGTTAAATAAAGCTGCCCGGCCGGAGTTGCGGGTTTCAATCTCCGGCCGGGCAGCGCTGACCTTACTTACGTGCGAATGCCTGCTTGAGCAGCGCGTCCTGCTCTGCCGAGTGGCGCTTCATCGATCCTGCCGCGGTGGAAGCCGAGGCGGGGCGGGAAACGAGGCGGACCCGGCGGTCCAGAGCGTCCGGAAGGTTCAGGCCGATAAACGGCCACGGACCCTGGTTGGCGGGCTCGTCCTGTGCCCAGACAACGTCGGCGTTCGGGTACTTGGCAAGCTCAGCGGCAATCTCGGCAGCGGGCAGCGGGTAAAGCTGCTCGACCCGGACGATCGCCGTGGTCTTGTCACCGGTCTTCTGCCGGGTTGACAGCAGGTCGTAGTACAAGCGGCCGGAGACCAGCAGGACACGCTCGACGGCGTCGCCCTGCAGCTGCTCGTGTTCGGGGATGACGGTCAGGAAGGTCCCGGTCGTGAAGTCCTCCACGGAAGACGCTGCGGCCTTGAGGCGGAGCAGCTGCTTCGGCGTAAAGACGATGAGCGGCTTACGCGGCCGGCTGTAGGCCTGGCGGCGCAGCAGGTGGAAGTGCGACGCCGAGGTCGTGGGGTTTGCCACGATCATGTTTTCTTCGGCGCACATCTGCAGGAAGCGCTCGATGCGGGCGGAGGAGTGGTCCGGTCCCTGGCCTTCGTAGCCGTGCGGCAGCATCAGCACCAGCGAGGAGCGCTGGCCCCACTTCTGCTCGGCCGAGGAGATGAACTCGTCGATGATGGTCTGCGCCCCGTTGACGAAGTCACCGAACTGCGCCTCCCAGAGCACCAGGGCATCCGGGCGTTCCACCGAGTAGCCGTACTCGAAGCCCATGGCGGCATATTCCGACAGCAGGGAGTCGTAGATCCACAGCTTGGCCTGGTCATCGGAGAGGTGTGCCAGCGGCAGCCACTCGTCGCCGTTGGCGCGGTCGTGGAAGACGGCGTGGCGCTGCACGAAGGTGCCGCGGCGCGAATCCTGGCCGGCGAGCCGGACGGGTACGCCTTCCATGATGAGCGAACCGAACGCGGCGAGCTCGCCGAAGCCCCAGTCGATGCCGCCTTCACGGGACATCAGTTCACGCTTCTCCAGCAGCTGCTTGAGCTTGGCGTGGACCGTGAAGCCCTCGGGAATGTCGATGTGGGCCTTGCCGATGCGCGCCAGCATTGCGGCCGAGATCGCCGTCGACGCCGGAGCGCTGACGCCGGAGTCGGTCTGCTGGGCTTTCGGACGCTCCAGATCCGACACCGCGGCGAGGTCCGCCGTGATGATCGGAATCGGGGAGGTCTGCGCGGCATGGGTTTCGGCGAAGACCCGCTCCAGACGTTCCTGGTAATCGCGGAGCAGCTGCTCGGCCTCTTCCTCGGTGATGTCACCGCGGCCGATCAGGGATTCGGTGTACAGCTTACGGACCGAACGCTTCGCTTCGATCAGGTTGTACATCAGCGGCTGCGTCATCGAGGGGTCGTCGCCCTCGTTGTGCCCGCGGCGGCGGTAGCAGACCATGTCGATGACAACGTCCTTGTGGAACCGCTGGCGGAACTCATAGGCCAGCTGCCCGATGCGGACCACGGCTTCCGGGTCGTCGCCGTTCACGTGGAACACCGGCGCCTGGATCATCTTGGCGACGTCCGTGGAGTAGGTGGAGGAACGTGACGAGGACGGGGCGGTGGTGAAGCCGACCTGGTTGTTGACCACGATGTGGATGGTGCCGCCGGTGCGGTAGCCCCGCAACTGGGAAAGGTTGAGCGTTTCCGCTACCACACCCTGGCCCGCGAAGGCGGCGTCGCCGTGCACCATGATCGGCAGCACGGGGAAGGCCTCGCCCTGGTCCAGGCGGTCCTGCTTGGCGCGGACGATGCCTTCGAGGACGGAGTCCACGGCCTCCAGGTGGGACGGGTTGGCGGCGAGGTAGACCTTGGTCTCCTTGCCGTTGTCCGACGTGAAGGTTCCCTCAGTGCCGAGGTGGTACTTCACGTCGCCTGAGCCCTGCACGGAGCGCGGGTCCTGGGTGCCTTCGAATTCACGGAAGACCTGGGCGTAGGTTTTACCGGCGATGTTCGTGAGCACGTTCAGCCGGCCGCGGTGGGCCATGCCGATCGCCACTTCGTCGAGTTCGTCGTCGGCCGCATCGGAGATGATGGCATCCAGCAGCGGAATCAAGGACTCGCCGCCCTCAAGCGAGAAGCGCTTCTGGCCGACGAACTTCGTCTGCAGGAAGGTCTCGAAGGCCTCGGCCGCGTTGAGCTTGGAAACGATGCGCAGCTGCTCGTCCCGGCTCGGCTTGGAGTACGGGTGCTCGATCTGGTCCTGGAACCACTTACGCTCTGCCGGGTCCTGGATGTGCATGTATTCGATGCCCGTGGTGCGGCAGTAGGCGTCGCGGAGCACGCCGAGGATGTCGCGGAATGCGAGCATCGGCTTGCCGCCGAAACCGCCGGTGGGCCATTCGCGGTCCAGGTCCCACAGCGTGAGGCCGTAGGTCAGGACGTCGAGGTCGGGGTGCTTGCGCTGGACGTATTCCAGCGGGTCGGTATCCGCCATGAGGTGGCCGCGGACGCGGTAGGCATGGATGAGCTGCTGGATCCGGGCGACCTTGTTGATTTCGTCTGCCGGGTCCACCTGAAGGTCAGGGCTCCAGCGCACGGGCTCGTACGGGATGCGCAGGGACTCGAAGATCTCGTCGTAGAAGTTCTGCGCGCCGAGCAGAAGCTGGTGCACGAGCTTCAGGAACTCGCCGCTGCCGGCACCCTGGATGACACGGTGGTCATAGGTGGAGGTCAGCGTGAGGACCTTACTGATGGCGTTCTTCGCGATGATCTTCGCGCTGGCACCCTGGAATTCCGCGGGGTAGTCGAGAGCGCCGACGCCGATGATGGCGGCCTGGCCCTTGGACAGGCGCGGCACGGAGTGCACGGTCCCGATGCCGCCGGGGTTGGTCAACGACACCGTGGTGCCGGAGTGGTCATCAGCGGTCAGTTTGCCGGCGCGGGCACGCTTGATCAGGTCCTCGTAGGTGTGCCAGAACTCGGAGAAGTTGAGGGTCTCCGCCTTCTTGATGTTGGGCACCATCAGCAGGCGGCTGCCGTCGGGCTTCGGCATGTCGATGGCGATGCCGAAGTTCACGTGCGCCGGCTGGACAGCGACGGGCTTGCCGTCGATGACGTCGTAGTAGACGTTCATCGAGGGGAACTGGGCCAGGGCGCGGATGACGGCGTAGCCGATCAGGTGCGTGAAGGAAACCTTGCCGCCCCGGGCGCGGGCCAGGTTGGAGTTGATGACCACACGGTTGTCGATCAGCAGCTTGGCGGGGATCGCCCGGACGCTCGTGGCGGTCGGGACCTCCAGGCTGGTGATCATGTTCGTGGCGATGGCCTTGGCCGGGCCGCGGAGGACGGAGACGACGTCTTCCTCGGGGGCCGTGGGGGCCTTGATGTTCTTGGGCAGCTGGGCCGGGATCGGCGCGGTGCCGGGGCCGGCTTCCGAGGTTTTGGAGCCGTCGCGGGCGACGGTGGCGGGGGCCTTCTTCGCTGCGGCAGGCGCGGCAGGG
>NZ_MQTS01000038.1:16814-28245 GCF_020532825.1 Arthrobacter sp. SO3 | reverse complement strand
CAGTCAATTCAACCAATTCAATACAATAAATTGGTATCAACAAACTTGGCACACTATTGAGTTCTCAAACAACAGACACACCCGGCACCACCACAACCACAGGTCGCAGATCGCTCCGGAGCAACTTCACAAACTTACCGGGCTGCTTCACCCTTGTCAAATCGGCATCCCAACCCAGTCTCGCCGTGAGGCATCGTGGTGTTGGTGGCCGTTCAACTCCGGGGAGCAGCGCGGAAATAAACTCTACCACCACTTTGCCGTGGTGACAAAGGCGCCCGGGCGGCCCCCGCTACAGGGCGGCAAAAAGCCCGGAATCACGGGGATTCCGGGCTCTTCGACGAAACCTAGGCTGCCCGTTCTCTGGCCGGGATGCCTGGCGTCAGCTCACCGGTTTGAAGTACGCGGCACCCAGCGGAGGCAGCGTGACGGTGAGTGTGGCTGGCTGGCCGTCGATGTCGAGGTCCGCGGCCGTCAGGGCGCCCCCGTTCAGGACACCCGAGCCGCCGTAGGCGTCGGCGTCGGTGTTCAGCACTTCCCGCCACTCCCCCGCCGAGGGAACGCCCAGACGGAAGTCGGTGTGCGGGGCCCCCGAGAAGTTGAAGGCGCACACCAAGGGGTTGCCGGCAGCGTCCCGGCGGATGAAGGTCAGGACGTTGCGGTTTGAGTCCCCGCCGTTGATCCACTGGAAGCCGGCCGGATCATTGTCCTGTTCGAACAGCGCCGGGGTGGAGCTGTACAGCTCATTGAGGTCCTTGGTCAGCAGCTGGATCCCGCGGTGCGCCGGGATCTCCGCCAGCCACCAGTCCAGGCCGTGCTGCTCGGACCACTCCGCCTCCTGGCCGAATTCGGTGCCCATGAAGATCAGCTGCTTGCCCGGGTGCGCCCACTGGTAGCCCAGGAAGGCCCGCAGGTTCGCCAGCTGCTGCCAGCGGTCCCCCGGCATTTTCTTCAGCATTGAGCCCTTGCCGTGCACAACCTCGTCGTGGCTGATCGGCAGCAGGAAGTTCTCCGTGTAGGCGTAGACCATGGAGAAGGTGATGGTGCCGTGATGCCACCTGCGGTTGAACGGATCCTCGGCCATGTATTTGAGCGAGTCGTGCATCCAGCCCATGTTCCACTTGATGCCGAAGCCCAGGCCGCCCTGGCTCGTGGGCGCCGTGACACCAGGGAAAGCGGTGGATTCCTCGGCGATCATGACCGCCCCGGGGTGTGTCTTGTAGACCGTGGCGTTAACCTCCTGCAGGAAGGAGATGGCCTCAAGGTTCTCCCGTCCGCCGAAGCGGTTGGGCTGCCATTGCCCCTCCTCGCGGGAATAGTCGAGATAAAGCATCGAGGCCACGGCGTCCACCCGCAGTCCGTCGATGTGGAATTCGTCGAACCAGTAGAGCGCATTCGCGACCAGGAAGTTGCGCACTTCGCTGCGGCCGAAGTCGAAGATCAGCGTTCCCCAGTCCGGGTGTTCGCCCAGGTTCGGGTCGGAGTGCTCATACAGGGCTTCGCCGTCGAACCGCGCCAGCGCAAACTCATCCTTGGGGAAGTGCGCCGGCACCCAGTCCAGCAGCACGCCGATGCCGGCCTGGTGAAGTTCATCCACGAGGTAGCGGAATTCGTCGGGATGGCCGAAGCGCGACGTCGGGGCGAAGTAGGACGTGACCTGGTATCCCCAGGAGCCGCCGAACGGGTGCTCCGCGACCGGCATGAACTCCACATGGCTGAAGCCGAGCCATTTGACGTATTCGACCAGTTCCTTGGCCAGTTCCCGGTAGCTGAGCCCGACCCGCCAGGAGCCGAGGTGCACTTCGTAGACGCTCATCGGCGAGTTGTGCGGGTCCCGGCCGGCGCGGGCCTCCATCCACTCC
Source organism: Arthrobacter sp. SO3 (assembly GCF_020532825.1). GTDB lineage: Bacteria > Actinomycetota > Actinomycetes > Actinomycetales > Micrococcaceae > Arthrobacter. The sequence goes on along the minus strand of NZ_MQTS01000038.1, from coordinate 26,386 downwards.
GTGTCCTTGAAGGCGTAGGAGGGCTCCACGACGCGGGACGCCGTCAGCGGCGGGACTTCGGTGCCAAAGGCCAGGGGGTCCGCCTTCTCCACCCAGTAACCGTGTTTGGTACGGATCTCAAACTTGTAGCACGCCCCTGCTATAACGCCGGGGATAAAGAGTTCCCAGACCCCGGAGGAGCCGAGGGACCGCATCGAGTGCTGCCGGCCGTCCCAGCCGTTGAAGTCGCCCTTGACGCGGACTGACTGGGCGTTCGGCGCCCAGACGGCGAAGGAGACACCATCGACGTCGCCCAGGGCGGACTTGTAGTGCTGGACGTGTGCGCCGAGCACATCCCAGAGGCGCTCGTGCCGGCCTTCACCGATCAGGTGCAGGTCGAGCTCGCCAATGGTGGGCAGGTAACGGTAGGGGTCGTCGGCCGCTTCCGGCTCCTGTCCCTCGTAGGTCACTTCCAGCCGGTAGTCCGGCACGTGTCCCGACTCCAGCGGCTCCAGCACGGCAACCCACACGCCGCCGGACTCGTGTGTCATCGGGAAGCTGCCGGCTGCGGTCACCACGGAGACGGCTTCGGCGAGGTGCTTGACCGTGCGGATGGTGACGTGGCCGTAGTCATCAAGGTGCGCGCCCAGGACCGAGTGCGGCGCGTGGTGTTCGCCGGCGGCGACCCTCGCCAGGGTATCCGCGTCCACCGGCAGTGGACTTCCGGGACGATCGATACGTGCTGAACCTGTCATTTTGTTACCTTCCGCTGCGGCTTCGGCGGGAACGCCGGAGCCTGTACTGCTGAGGAGACGACGTGATGCGTGCACCGGAATGGAGAGCCAGTCCGGCCTGTTTCGTAGTTCGTAGATGACTTCGTAGAGGGCCTTGTCGAGCCACAGCGCCACGAAGAGGGGCGAATCGCGGTCGATGCTGCCGGGGATGACTTCCGCGTAGCCGGCCAGGAAGGCCTCGGCGCAGTCGTCCACCCAGGTTGCCGGGACGTCGGCCTCGGGGTGCTCGCGGACGGCCGCGCCGGCGGCGTAGTCAAAGGACCGCAGCATTCCGACGACGTCCCGCAAGGGAACATCCGGGAAATTTCGCTCCGAGATCGGCCGGAGCGGCTCCCCCTCGAAGTCGAGGATGGCCCAGCGCGGCGCCTTCCCGGGTCCGCCCGGAACCTGCAGGATCTGGCCGAGGTGGAGGTCGCCGTGGATCCGCTGCAGGGGGCCGGCGCCGCTGCCTTCGAGGCGCTCGAGGAGCCTGTCCAGCGCTTCACCGTAGGGGCCGACGGCGGTCCCGGCCTGCGCCCAGGACTGCCGCACCCGCTGGGCCACGCCGGGCGCAATGTCGTGTCCCGGGACGGACTCGGAGGCGACCCCCAGTGCCTGGGCGAGCCGGCCGTGCACCGTGGCGGTCGCGGCGCCGAGCGCGTGCGCCTCCGCGGTGAAACTGCGGCCGCTGCTGGCTGCGTCGACGGCCAGCCGCCAGGCGTCCAGCCCGCCGGCAAGAAATTCGTGTGCCACGGCAAGTTCGCCGTGCGCGGCGCGGGGGCCCTGCTCCCCGTCCGGGGCCTGCCACTCGCCGGTGACCCAGCCAAGGGTCGCCGGCACTTCCACGGTGTGCCCGGTAGTCAGGGCTGCACCGATCTCGACCTCGGGGTTGTGGCCGTCGGAGAGCACCCGGAAGAATTTCAGGATCGCCGCCGATGCGGCGTCGTCGACAATCACGGAACTGTTCGATTGCTCCCCGGTGAGAACCTTCACGAGGCCGGTCGCCCGGGGCAGGCGGTAGCCGGACTCCACGAGATGCCCGGCGGCGTTCCCGGAAGGGGTGGTGCCGCCGGTGCGCATGAGCTCCAGCCACGCCGCGATGAACGCCGGGTCGTGGACGCCGTCGTAAATCCACCGGGCTTCGGGTGTTCCGTCGGGGCCGGGGCCGGACATCTCGCCGATCAGCGCCGGTTCCGCCCCGGCCAGGGGGGCACGGCGGATGCTGAGCGGGACCTGGACGACGTCGGTCCGGGAGCCGTCCGGCGTCGGATAGCTCACGGCCAGCAGCAGCACTTCGAGTTCGGCAGTCCCCGATGCGGCGCCGGGTGCGCCGGCGAGGCTCAGGCCTCCGGCGGACTCGAAGCTGAACTCCGCGCTTTTGACGGGGAACCAGCGCTGGCGCGGGAGCCAGCCGCCGAGCAGGCCGCTCAGGGCGGGGGTGAGGGTCGGTCGGGTCATGTCAGCCTTCGATGGACAGGATAGGCATGGCCTGGGTGTAGGGCGACGCGGGGTTGGAGGCAGCGGAGCGGATCCGCAGCCAGAAGAAGTCGTGGCTGCCCAGGGTCAGCGTCAGGGTGCCGTCGTCGGAGATCGCCGGGAACGCCTGGCCGCCGAACACGTCCCGCAGGCCGCGGCCGGCGAACCTTGGCACCCGCAGCGTGGTGGCCACCGGATGCTGGGACAGGTTGAAGGCGCACAGGATGGTTTCGCTGTCCTCACCTGCCGGGTTGCCTTCCGGGAGTTCGCGCAGGTAGGCGAGGACCACGTCATGGTCGGCTTCCACGTGCTCGAAGCCACCCAGTCCGAAGGCCGGGTGGTTCTTGCGGACGCTGAGGATCTGGCGGGTCCAGCGCAGCAGCGACCCCGAGTGGGCGGCTTCAGCCTCGACGTTGGCCATGCTGTAGTTGTAGACCAGCGACTGGATCACGGGAAGGTAGAGCTTGCCGGGGTCCGCGCTGGAGAACCCGGCGTTGCGGTCCGGGTTCCACTGCATCGGGGTGCGGACCGCGTCGCGGTCCTCGAGCCAGATGTTGTCCCCCATGCCGATCTCGTCCCCGTAGTACAGGAACGGGCTGCCGGGCAGCGAGAGCAGCAGGGCGTTGATGAGTTCGATCTCGGAGCGGGAATTGTCCAGCAGCGGCGCAAGCCGGCGCCGGATACCGATGTTGGCGCGCATGCGCGGGTCCGGGGCGTACCAGCCGAGCATGGCGGCACGCTCGTCCGCGGTGACCATTTCCAGGGTGAGTTCGTCGTGGTTGCGCAGGAAAGTGCCCCACTGGGCACCTTCGGGAATATTCGGGGTGTCCTTCATCGTCTCGATGATGGGTGCGGCCTTCTGGTCCCGCAGCGCGTAGTAGAGCCGCGGCATGATCGGGAAGTGGAAGGCCATGTGGCATTCCGGTTCCTCTTCGGTGCCGAAGTACTCGACCACTTCAGCCGGCGGCTGGTTGGCCTCGGCGATGATCACGCGGCCCGGGTAGCTTTCGTCGACCATTTTGCGCAGTTTGCGGAGGAACTCGTGGGTCTGCGGCAGGTTTTCGCAGTTGGTTCCCTCCTCTTCGAAGAGGTACGGGATGGCGTCCGCCCGGAAGCCGTCAATGCCCTGGTCCAGCCAGAACCGCACGACGTCGAAGAGCGCATCGATGACCTTGGGGTTCTCAAAGTTGAGGTCCGGCTGGTGGCTGAAGAAGCGGTGCCAGAAGAACTGCCGCCGGATCGGGTCGAAGGTCCAGTTGGACTCCTCGGTGTCAACGAAGATGATGCGGGCGTCTTCGTACTTCTCATCCGTGTCGCTCCAGACGTAGAAGTCGCCGAAGGGCCCGTCCGGGTCCTTGCGCGACTCCTGGAACCAGGGGTGCTGATCGGAGGTGTGGTTCAGCGGAAGGTCGATGATCACCCGCACGCCGCGGGCGTGGGCCTCCGCGACGAGGCGCTTGAAGTCGCTGATGGTGCCGAATTCGTCGAGCACGGAGTTGTAGTCGGAGATGTCGTAGCCGCCGTCCCGGAGCGGGGACTGGAAGAAGGGCGGAAGCCACAGGCAGTCAACGCCGAGCCACTGCAGGTAGTCCAGCTTCTCGATCAGCCCGTGGAAGTCACCGGAACCGTCACCGTTGCCGTCCGCAAATCCGCGGACCAGGACCTCGTAGAACACCGCTTTGCGGTACCAGTGCGGATCGTGCTGGAGGCCCGGCGCATTCAACTCATAGGACCCCTTCGAGCTGTAGTGCTGGTTGGGGTTTGACGGGCTGAAACTCACTGGTGGTGCCTCCGGATGCTAAGAATGTGCGCAGGCTCGACATGGGCGTCCAGCCGAACATAGTTGTACTCCCCCCATTCCCAGCTCTCGCCGGTCACCAGATCATCCACCATGAACCGGCCATTGTGCGTCAGGTCGTCCGGATCGAGCTCCAGCGCCGCCAAATCCAGCGTCACCGTGCTCTCGCGGATACCGTGCGGATCCACGTTGACGACGATGATCAGCGTGTCCTTCGTGCCATCGGGGAGGGTCTTGTGCTTGGAGTAGACGACAGTGGCGTTGTCAGTGCTCTCGTGCAACGTCAGGTTCTGCAGGTCCCCCAGGGCGGGATGGGCGTGACGGATCGCGTTGAGCCGGCTCAGATACGGGGCAAGCGTCCGGCCGGATTCGGCCGCCGCGTCCCAGTCGCGGGCCTTGTATTCGAACTTCTCATTGTCGATGTACTCCTCGGCGCCGGGCCGGGCCACGTGCTCATAGAGTTCGAAGCCGGCGTAGACGCCCCAGATGGGGCTCGCCGTGGCGGCCAGCGCGGCGCGGATCTTGAACGCGGGCGGCCCGCCGTACTGCAGGAACTCGGTCAGGATGTCCGGGGTGTTCACGAAGAAGTTCGGCCGGAAGTAGGCCGGCGACTCGTGGCTGACTTCCTGGAAGTATTCCTCCAGCTCCTCCTTGGTGTTCCGCCAGGTGAAGTAGGTGTAGGACTGCTGGAAGCCTGCCCGCCCCAGGGCGTGCATCATGGCCGGGCGGGTGAAGGCCTCGGCGAGGAAGACGACGTCGGGCTGCTTCTTGTTGACCTTGCCGATCAGCCACTCCCAGAACCACACCGGTTTGGTGTGCGGGTTGTCCACGCGGAAGATCTTGACGCCGTGGCTCACCCAGAGCAAGACGATGCGCAGGATCTCGTTGGACAGACCCTCGGGATCGTTGTCGAAGTTGAGCGGGAAGATGTCCTGGTACTTCTTCGGCGGGTTTTCGGCGTAGGCGATGCTGCCGTCGACGCGGGTGGTAAACCACTCCGGGTTGCTGGTGACCCAGGGGTGGTCCGGCGCGGCCTGCAGCGCAAGGTCGAGGGCCACTTCCAGCCCCAGCTCCCGGGCCCGCGCCACGAAGGCGTCGAAGTCCTCGAACGTGCCCAGGTCCGGGTGGATGGCGTCATGGCCGCCCTCCTTGGCCCCGATGGCCCAGGGGGAGCCCGGGTCGTGCGGTCCGGCCAGCAGGGTGTTGTTCGGGCCCTTGCGGTGCTGGATGCCGATCGGGTGGATCGGCGGCATGTAAATGATGTCGAAACCCATGTCCGCGACGGCGTCGAGGCGCTTGGCGGCGGTCCGGAACGTGCCGGAGGTCCACTCGCCGGTTTCGTGGTTGCGGACGGCGCCCTCGGACCGCGGGAAGAATTCGTACCAGGCACCCCGGCCGGCGAGTTCGCGCTCCACCAGCAGCGGGTAGGTCTCGGAGACGGTGACCTGTTCGCGGATCGGCTGGCGTGCGATGACGGCGGCCACCTCGGCGCTGAAGCCGGCGGCGAGGCGTTCCTCCGCGGTCTTGCTCGCGTCGTTGAGCCCGACGACGGCCATCCGCAAGGTCCGCCGGTCAGCAGACGGGCGGGAAGAGTCCTCGGACGCTTCGGAAAACAGCGCGGCCCCCTCGGCCAGCATCAGCTCGACGTCGATCCCGGCTTCCACCTTGACCTCGGCGTTGTGGTGCCACGTGCCGTAGCGGTCATGCCATGCCTCGATCACAAAGGACCAGTTGCCGGTGGCGGACGGGGTCAGGAAACCTTCCCAGCGGTCGGTTCCCATGCCGCGTGGGCCACGGGGCGGGGCGAGCCGGACACGCTGGCGTTCCTTCCCGCGGGGATCGAGCAGGACGGCGCTGACGCCGAGCTGGTCGTGGCCTTCCCGGAAGGCGGTGGCGCCCACCACCAGGGTTTCACCCACAGCGGCTTTGGCAGGGAACTTCCCGCCTTCGACCGAGGGCTGCACGGCGGTGATCGGAAAACGGCCAAAGTGCAGGCCATCCGTGATCAGGGCCTTCGGCTTTTGCTTGGACACGGCACTGGTTCGCGAGTTAGTCGTCACAGCCTCGACGTTATCGACAAAACGGCCAGATTGCTAAGCCTGCTCCGCTTTTTCGCAGGTTTTCCGGATGCCGGGCCGTCATTTATGCAAAAGAAACTTAAAGCGGTTCCGAGCCTCCGACTTGTCCGTTAGTGTTTCGCAGGTGAAGGCAATCCGCAGATTTACCGTCCGAACCGTTCTTCCCGAGTCGATCCGGCCGCTGGCCCGGCTGGCCACCAACCTTCGGTGGTCCTGGCACCGGCCCACCCGGGAGCTTTTCGAGGGCCTGAACCCGAAGATCTGGGCCGAGAGTGACCACGATCCGGTGAGCTTCCTTGGCCTGGTCAGCAGGGAGGAACTGCAGCGTCTCGCCGCAGACCTGGACGTGGTGCGCCGGGTCCACGCTGCCGCGGACGACCTTGACCGGTACCTGGAGCAGCCCCGCTGGTACCAGAGCCTCGGCGACGGCGCGCCGGCGTGCATCGCCTACTTCTCCCCCGAGTTCGGCATCACCGAAGTCCTGCCGCAGTACTCCGGCGGCCTCGGCATCCTCGCCGGCGACCACCTGAAGGCAGCCTCGGACCTGGGCGTGCCGCTGATCGGCGTCGGCCTGCTGTACCAGGCCGGCTATTTCAAGCAGTCGCTGTCCCGTGACGCCTGGCAGCAGGAAACCTATCCGGTCCTGGACCCGGACGGGCTGCCGCTGACCCTGCTGCGCGAGACCTCTGCCGACGGTAACGGCAAGCCCATCCAGATTTCGCTTCCGCTGCCCAACGGCCGGCGGCTGCTGGCGCACGTCTGGCGCGCCGACGTCGGGCGTGTTCCGCTGCTGCTGCTGGACTCCAACGTTCCGGGCAACGACGAGGCCGCACGCGGGATCACCGACCGCCTGTACGGCGGCGGCGGCGACCACCGCCTCCAGCAGGAACTCCTGCTCGGCATGGGCGGGGTGAAGGCCCTGCGTGTCTTCCAGAAACTCACCGGCAGCCCCGCGCCGGAAGTCTTCCACACCAACGAAGGCCACGCCGGCTTCCTGGGCGTGGAGCGGATCCAGGAAATGATGGCCGCCGCGGAACCGCTGAGCTGGGAAGAGGCGCTGGCCGCCGGCCGCGCCTCCACTGTCTTCACGACCCACACCCCCGTCCCGGCCGGCATCGACCGCTTCGAGGTCTCGCAGATCCAGCACTTCTTCGACGCCGGGCTGGCCCCGGCCGTGCCGGTGGCCAAGATCCTGAACCTCGGCCGCGAGGACTACACCGACGGCAATCCCTTCGTGTTTAACATGGCGGTGATGGGCCTGCGGCTGGCCCAGCGTGCCAACGGCGTGGCCAAACTGCACGGTGTGGTGTCCCGCGGAATGTTCTCGGCGTTGTGGCCGGGATTCGACCACTCGGAGGTGCCCATCACGTCGGTCACCAACGGTGTGCACGTGCCCACCTGGGTGGACCCGCGAGTCACGGACCTGGCCCGCGAGCAGTTCGGCGCCGACGCGGAAGAGCACGGCCGCTGGGACCTCGCCTACAACGTCAGCGACGAGGACCTCTGGGCCCTCCGCCGGGAGATGCGGGTGTCCCTCGTGGAAGATGTACGGCGCCGGCTCCGGGCCGCCTGGAAGAAGCGCGGGGCAGCCGACGCCGAGCTGGCGTGGACGGATTCCGTCCTGGACCCGGACATCCTGACCATCGGCTTTGCCCGGCGTGTCCCGACCTACAAGCGGCTCACCCTGATGCTGCGCGAACCCGAGCGGCTCAAGGCCCTGCTGCTGCACAAGACGCACCCGATCCAGCTGGTCATTGCGGGCAAGTCCCACCCGGCCGATGACGCGGGCAAGAAGATGATCCAGGACCTCGTCCGGTTCACCGACGACCCGGCGGTGCGGCACCGGATCGTTTTCCTGCCCAACTACGACATCGCCATGGCCCGGACCCTGTTCCCGGGCTGCGATGTGTGGCTGAACAATCCGCTGCGCCCGCTCGAGGCGTGCGGCACTTCAGGAATGAAAGCCGCCCTGAACGGCTCACTCAACCTCTCTGTCCTGGACGGCTGGTGGGATGAGATGTTCGACGGCGAGAACGGCTGGGCGATTCCAACCGCCAACAACGACGCCTCCCCCGAGGAACGCGACGACATCGAGGCGGCTGCGCTGTACGAGTTGCTGGAGACGCAGGTTGCGCCCCGCTTCTACGGGCTGACAGTCTCTGACGGCGCCGGCGCTGCGGGGCCTTCCCAGCCCGGGCGGCAGGCGGTCCCGACGCACTGGGTCTCGATGATCAAGCACACCATGTCCCATCTGGGCCCGGCCGTCTCAGCGGACCGGATGCTCCAGGACTACGTCAATGTCCTGTACCGGCCGGCCGCCGTGGCCGGCCGCCGGGCAGTGAAGGACAATTTCGCCGAAGCCAAAGCCCTCGCGGCCTGGATTTCCCGGGTCCGGGCCGCCTGGCCGCAGATCCAGGTGGAGCATGTGGACTCGGTGGGCGTCTCGGAGGACCCGCAGATCGGCGACATGCTGCAGGTCAACGCCTACGTGGCCCTGCACGACCTCACCCCGGATGATGTGTCGGTCGAGGTGGCGTACGGCCGGGCGGAGGACAGCGACGAACTGGCCGACGTCACGGTGGCCGAGCTGAAGTCGATTGAAGACCTGGGCAAGGGACGCCACCTTTTCAGCGGAACGGTGGTGATCGACCGGTCCGGATCCTTCGGTTACACGGTCCGGGTGCTCCCGAAGCACACGGCGCTGGCCTCCAGAGCTGAACTGGGCCTGATCGTCAACGCCTAAAGGCCGTTCCGCGAACCGGCTGACCGCATGCCCGTCAGAGGCAGACGGCGATGACGGCCAGGTTCTTGCCGGCGTACCGTTCGGCGTCCTGCAGGATTTCACAGATGACCCCGAAGGCCCGGTCGGACCGGAAGGCGGCCGGGACTTCCCAGATGAAGGTAATCGGTGCCTGGCCGTCATCGGCGACCGCATCGGCGAAGTCGTGCAGCGAATCGTTGAGGGCGTCCAGGTTCACACCGTAGTCCGCCGGGAAGTGCAGCGTCTCCGCGAACGTCTCCAGGACGTTCCGCTTGGTCTCTGCAGCCGGAATCAGCACGGCGCGCCGGCCGGCGTCGTCCACCAGCGCCTGCAGTTCCTCGATGGTCCAGGTGTCTGCGGAGTAAATCTTCATGGGTTCCTACTTGCCTTCGGCGATGAATGTGAACGAGTTGTAATGGTCCGGGGTGTAGTACTTCTCGCCGGCTTGTCCGGCCACGATCCGGCGGGCTCCGCGGTCCGATTCACCCGGGGTCCTGACCGTGTATTCCTTGTAGTAGCCGGAGGACTGACGCGGCAGGACGCGCTCGAAGTTCCCGAAGGTGACGTCGTCCCGGGCATACGGATACGGACCGCCCCGGGCGATCAGCGCCAGGGTCAGGCGGGCTTCGGCGGGAAGTTCGGAGGCCTTGATTTCCGGCAGTCCGGAGGAGTTCGCGGCGGCGCGCGGCGCAGCGGGTACGGCAGTG
>NZ_MQTS01000038.1:0-16804 GCF_020532825.1 Arthrobacter sp. SO3 | reverse complement strand
GTGCGGCAGTGGCGGCGGACAGTGTGGGACCCGTGCCGGCCTGCGGGACACCTGCCAGGACAAACGCCAGCACCGCCAGTCCGGCCAGCAGGCCTAGCAGGGCCGTCAGCCGCTGGGCCGTCATTCTTCGTTTCCTTGGCTCTGCATCCGGGGCCGGATCAGGTGCGGTAGATGTTGATGGAGTTGGCCTGTACGACGTCCCGTTCCCCCGAAGCGACCCGGACGCCCTGGCGCCGGTCGTGGAGTTCGGAGGTGGTCAGGCGCAGTTCGAAGAGCCGGTTGCCGGTCCCGTCCTCATTGCTGAGCACAGGCAGCGTGACCTTGACGTCCTTGGCGCCGCCGTTGACCACCACGAGTCCGTCCACGTGGCCGTCGTCGGACCCGAGCAGGAGCTGGACCACCCGGTGACCCGGATCCTGCCAGCGCTCCCCGGCCATGGGCTCGCCGCGCTCGTCGAACCAATGAAAGTACGACTGCTTTTCGCGGGTCGGGTAATCATGCGGCTGCCCGGCCAGAAACTCCTTGCGAAGCCGGATCACGCGCTTGGTGGTGCGCAGCATCGAGTGCGATTCGGGAGTGCTGGTCCAATCGATCCAGGTGATGGGGTTGTCCTGGCAGTAGGCGTTGTTGTTGCCCTGCTGGGTGCGGGCGATCTCGTCGCCGGCGGTGATCATGGGCACGCCCTGGGAAATCATCAGCGAAGCCATCAGGTTGCGGCTGGACTGCGCACGCCGGGCAAGGACGTCCTCGTCCTCCGTGGGGCCCTCGAAGCCGTGGTTGTAGCTGCGGTTGTCGCCATGGCCGTCGCGGTTCTGTTCGCCATTGGCCTCGTTGTGCTTCCGGTCGTAGGCCACGAGGTCCGCCAGGGTGAAGCCGTCATGCGCGGTGACGAGGTTGACCGAGGCGAGCCGTGACCGGCCGGACGGCTCGAAAAGGCTCGCGGAGCCGGAGAGCGCGTCTGCGAGCCGGGCCACCGAGCTGCCCTGCCCGCCGGCGTCGATCGCGGCGCGGTCGGCGAGCCAGAAGGAGCGGACGGCGTCGCGGAAGTGGTCGTTCCAGTCCACCCAGCCGGCCGGGAAACGGCCGGTCTGCCAGCCGCCGTACCCGATGTCCCAAGGTTCCGCGATGAGTTTGGTCGAAGACAGCACAGGATCCGCGCTGATTGCCACCAGGAACGGGTGCCGGGGGTCGAACTCGTTGGCGGCGTTGCGCGCCAGCGTCACTGCAAGGTCGAAGCGGAAGCCGTCAATGTGGAACTCCGTCACCCAATACCGCAGGGAATCCAGCACCAGCTGGACCACGCGGGAATCGCCGAAGTTCAGGCTGTTGCCGCATCCGGTGGTGTCCACATACTTGCCGTGGCCGTCATTGCGGTAGTACGTCATCTCGCCGAGGCCACGGAAGCTCAGCGTCCGGCCGTCCCGGCCGCCCTCTGCCGTGTGGTTGTAGACGACGTCGAGGATGACCTCGAGGCCGGCGGCGTGCAGCAGCTTGACCATGCCCTTGAACTCGTCCTGGACGGCCTTCGGGCCGGCAGCCTGCGCCGCCTCGGTGGCGTAGCCGGGGTGCAGTGCGAAGAAGGCGGCAGTGTTGTAGCCCCAGTAGTTCGTCATGCCGAGATTTTGCAGGTGCGGTTCGTCCACGTGGAAGTGCACGGGAAGGAGCTGGACGGCGGTTATCCCCAGCGCGATCAGGTGCTCGATCATGGCCGGGTGGGCCAGGCCGGCGTAGGTGCCCTGAAGGTCTTCCGGCACGTCCGGGTGGAGCTTGGTCTGGCCGCGGACGTGCGCTTCGTAGATGATGGTGTTGCGCCACGGAATCCTGGGACCGCGGTCGTTGCCCCAGTCGAAGTCGCTCTCCATCCGGACGCTCGTGATGAAGTCCTCGCGCTCGTCCACGGCACGGCCGTAGGGGTCCAGCAGCAGCGGCTGTTCACCGTTGGCGTCGAAATCCGTGGCGGGCATGGACAGCGGAAGAGCCTCGTGATCCGGGGTGGCCCGGAACCCGTAGCGCGAACCGGCCGGGATGCCTTCGACGATGCCGTGGTGCACGCCGTCGGTCACGTTGGGCAATGTTTTCAATTGCCAGGTGCCGCCGGGAGCCTGGTAGGCGATCTCCAGGGTTGTCACCCCCGGTGCGTAGACAGCCACATTCGCGAAGGCACTCCGAGGATCGTCCACTGCCGGCGAACCGGTGCACGGAACGCTGATTCCCAGCGGAAACGCACGCGAGGCGTCTACGGTGGAAGCTGTGTCTACGTAGGGCATAACCATTGCTTAAAGTTTAGCGGGGCCGAACAAATAGCCCCGGATTCCGATTTAGTGACAAAGTGCAGTTTACGGAATGGCGGCGTTGCATACTGGAACAGGCGCCAAAATTGGAGGTAATAGTGCGGATTGCACTCGCTCAAATCATTACCGGACGCGATCTTGCCGCAAATCTGGGCCTCGTCGAGGACTATGCGGCGCGGGCCAAGGCCGGCGGCGCAGAGCTCGTTGTGTTCCCCGAGGCCACGATGCGCGCCTTCGGCAACTCGCTGCTGGACATCGCGGAGCCGCTGGACGGCCCGTGGGCATCGCGGGTGCGCGCCATTGCGGCCGACCAGGACATCGTGATCGTCGCGGGGATGTTCACCCCGGGGGCCGCGGGCGACGCCGGCAAAGTGCGCAACACCCTCCTGGTTACGGGCCGCGGCGTGGAGGCCAGCTACGACAAAATCCACCTTTTCGATGCCTTCGGCTTCGCCGAGTCGGACACCGTGGATGCCGGTGCCGAGCCCGTCACCTTCGCGTTCGACGGCGTGACGTTCGGCCTCGCCACCTGCTACGACATCCGCTTCCCGGACCTGTTCACCGAAAACGCGGACCGCGGAGCCGACGTGAACATCGTGTGCGCCTCCTGGGGATCCGGACCCGGCAAGGCCGAGCAGTGGAAGCTCCTGGCCCGCGCCCGCGCGGCGGATTCCACCACCTTGGTCCTCGCCTGCGGCCAGGGCGACCCGACCAGCCAGGGAATCGAACCCAAGGGTGCGGCTCCCACCGGCGTCGGGCACTCCGTCGTCGTCTCCCCCTTCGGGGAAGTCCTCGACGAGCTCAACGGCGCCCCCGGCCTGCTGTTCGCGGACCTGGACCCCGCCACCGTCAAGGAAGCCCGCACCAAACTCCCGGTCCTCGCCAACCGGCACAAGTTCTAAGCGCCGCCGGGTTCGCCGTGGTCACCTTCCACGACACACCAACGCGGGGTCAGATCGCGCCCATGTTGGGGCCGCGGATGGGCGCGATCTGACCCCGCGTTGCTTGTGGCCGGTCGCGGCTTAAGCGCAAACGCTCCCCCACGAGAGGTGAGGGAGCGTTTCACGCGCGGCTGTTCGAACCGCAACAACCGGCGCGGACTACTTGACGGCGCGCTGGCGGGAGATTTCGTAGAGGGAGATGCCGACGGCCATGGAAGCGTTGAGCGACTCCATGGCGGAGTCGATCGGGATGGAGACGATCTGGTCGCAGTTTTCCCGGACCAGGCGGCTAAGGCCCTTGCCCTCGGAACCCACGACGATGCAGACCGGTTCAGTGGCCAGGGCGAGGTCGGGCAGTGAGACGTCGCCGTCGCCGTCGAGCCCCAGAACATAGATGCCCATGTTCTTGAACGCCTTCAGGGTGTTGTTCAGGTTGGCCGCACGTGCTACGGGGACGCGGACGGCTGCACCGGCGCTGGTCTTCCAGGCCGAGGCGGTGACGCCGACAGAGCGACGCTCCGGAACGATGACGCCGTGGCCGCTGAAGGCCGAGACCGAGCGGATGATCGCGCCAAGGTTGCGCGGATCGGTGATGCCGTCGAGAGCGACGAAGAGGGGCGCGTTGGCGACATGGCCCTTCTTCCAGCTCTCGAGGGTCTCCTCGGCGAGCTCGTAGGCGTCCTGGTATTCGTACGGCGGGATCTGCAGCACGAGGCCCTGGTGGATGGCGTCGTCGGTCATCCGGTCCAGCTCGGGCTTGCCGGTCTCGAGCAGCGGGATGCCACGCTCTGCAGCGAGCTTGAGGGACTCCTTGACGCGGTCGTCCATCTCGATGCGGATGGCCACGTGCAGGGCCTTGGCCGGGATGCCGGCGCGCAGGGCCTCCACGACGGAGTTCCGTCCGGTGACGACTTCCTCGGTGGCACGGCCCTTGGGGCCGGAACGGGCCCCGGCGCTGCGCGGGGCGCCGGGGCGCTTGGCCGCGGAGCGTTCCGCGAGCTGCTTGTTCTTGTGGGCCTTGTGGTACGGGCGGTCCTCCGCCTTGGGCGTCGGTCCCTTGCCCTCAAGGGCCTTGCGGCCGTGACCGCCGGTTCCGACGGAGGGGCCCTTCTTCAGTTTGACCGACCGGCGACCGTTGTTGGCCATGAGTTCCACCCTTTTAAATACGCGATTCGTTGATAAGTCTGAACTCCAGTCTACTGACTCGAGTTAAATCCTCGACCGCAGGGCATGGCGGGGCCCCGGTCCTGCGCCGGGAACCGCGTCGGATCAGCCGCGTTTGAGGCTCCAGCTGGCGCCGTCGGGGCCGTCCTCGACGATCACGCCGGCAGCGGCCAGGGTATCGCGGATGGCGTCCGAGGCGGCCCAGTCCTTGCTGGCCCGGGCCTGGGCGCGTGCCGCGAGCTGGGCTTGCACGAGGACGCCCAGGGCGGTGTTGCTTTGTCCGTCAGCTGCCGGACCCGCGGTGTCGTTGAGACCAAGGACACGGAGCATGTCGTTGACGCTGACGAGTGCCTGCCGGGCGGCGTCGAGCTCCCCGGTGGTGAGGGCGGTGTTGCCGGCGCGGACCGTGTCGTGGAGCACCGCCAGTGCCTGCGGAACGTTGAGGTCATCGTCCATTGCGGCCGCAAAGCCGTCCGGGACAGAGCCGTGGCGGCCGAAGTCGAAGTCGCCCTCGGCCGAGGCAAGGGCCCGGGCAGCGCGGCTGGTGAAGCCCTCGATCCGTTCCACCGCGGCGGCCGCCTCCTGCAGGGAGGTCGGCTGGTAGTCCAGCACCGAGCGGTACTGCGCCTGGCCCAGGTAGTAGCGGACCACCCGCGGCGGGGCAAGCTCCAGCATCTCGGCGGGGCTGACGGTGTTGCCGATCGACTTGGACATCTTCTCGCCGGCGTAGGTGACCATGCCGTTGTGCATCCAGAAGTTGGCGAAACCGTGGCCGGCAGCCTGGGACTGTGCCATCTCGTTTTCGTGGTGCGGGAACCGGAGGTCCAGCCCGCCGCCGTGGATGTCGAACTCGGCGCCAAGGTACTTGGTGACCATCGCGGAGCACTCGAGGTGCCAGCCCGGACGGCCCGCGCCCCACGGCGAGGCCCAGCTCGCCGTCGTCGGCTCCCCTGCCTTGTGGCCCTTCCAGAGGGCGAAGTCGCGGGGATCCTTCTTCCCGCGCGGGTCGGCGTCCTGGGCACCCTGCATGTCGTCGAGTCTTTGCCGCGTCAGCGTCCCGTACTCGGACCAGGAGCGCACGTCGAAGTACACGTCGCCGGAGTCGTCGAGGGCCGGGTAGGCGTGCCCGCGGCCGATCAGCTGCTGGATCAGGGCGTGCATTTCCGGGATGTGGCCGGTGGCGCGCGGTTCGTAGGTGGGGCGGGAGACGCCCAGGGCGTCGTAGGCCTTGAGGAATTCCTGCTCGTAGCGGTAGGCCAGTGCCCACCATTCCTCGCTCCGCACGGCGCCCGGTTCGTCCTCGAAGTCCGGTCCGAAGGACGCCGCGGATTTGGCCAGGATCTTGTCGTCAATGTCGGTGACGTTGCGGACCACCGTGACGCGGAATTCCCGGTACTGCAGCCAGCGGGTGAGCTGGTCAAAGGCGATGGCGGAGCGGATGTGCCCGACGTGCGGCATGCCCTGCACTGTGGCGCCGCAATAGTAGAGGCTCACTTTGCCCGGAACCAGGGGGACGAAGTCGCGGACTTCGGCGGATGCAGTGTCATAGAAGCGCAGGGTCACCGCTCCAGATTAGCCGATGGGGCCCCGGCCTCTGGCGTGCGGACCGCGCTCTGGCGCCTACTTGCAGTACTCGCCGATTTTGTTCAACTGTTCGGTGAGCTGTTTAGTCTGCGCGTCGCTCTTGGCCCCAAGGGACGTGCCAGCGACCTCTTTCATGATGTCGGCCATTTTCTGGATGGGGGCCGCCACCTCGGGCGCGACCTTGTCCGCCACTTCCTGGTAGTGCTTGGAGATCTGTTCCGCCTGCTGCTGCTGGTTGCCGGTGGGGACGAAGGTGTCCTTGTTCAGGAACGCGCAGCTGTCCGGGATGCTCATCTTCGGTGTCGCGGCGCAGCCTGTGAGCAGCATTCCGGCCAGCAGTACGACGGCGGGCAGCAGCTTTTTCACGGGGGTCTCCTGGTGTTGCGGGAAGGGATGTTCGGTTAAGCCTAGGCGACGGAGTCCGGGGACGCCGGGCCGGAGCGGTAGACCAGGGCCGTGGCCGTGGCCGCAATGCCCTCGCCGCGGCCGGTGAAGCCGAGGCCGTCGCTCGTGGTTGCCGAAACGGTGACCGGGGCGCCGGCGGCCTCGCTGAGGACCCGCTGGGATTCCTCCCGGCGGGGGCCGAATTTGGGCCTGTTGGCCACGAACTGCACGGCGATGTTCCCGATTTCGAAGCCCGCGGCGCGGACGATCCGGGCAGCTTCGGCCAGCAGGGTCACGCCGGAAGCGCCGGCGTACTCCGGCCGGTCCGTGCCGAAATGGGTGCCAAGATCACCGACGCCGCAGGCCGAGAAGAGGGCGTCGGCGGCGGCATGGGCGACGGGGTCGCCGTCGGAGTGGCCCGACAGCCCGCGCTCCCCGTCCCACAAAAGCCCCCCGAGCCAGAGCGGCTGGGGGGCCTCCTCAGGGGCGTAGGCGTGGACGTCGATGCCGATCCCGGTCCGCGGAATAAGCGGCTGCGGGGTGTTCGGGGTTCCGGACATGCTCAGCCTTCCACCCAGCGGGCGCCCAGCGGGCCTTCGAGGAGGCCTTCCGCGAGGATCAGGTCCAGCGGCGTCGTGATCTTCAGCGATTGGCTGGCGCCGCGCACTGCGTAGACGGGCACGCCGAGCAGTTCAACCAGCATGGCGTCATCGGTGACGGCTGCTGCCTGGCCCGCGTCGAACCCTCCAGCGGCCTCGTGGGCCCGTTTCAGCGTGGCCAGCTCGAAGCCCTGTGGGGTCTGCACGGCCCGAAGAGTCTCCCGGGGCGCGGTTCCGGTCACAAGCTCCGGCGCGATCGCGGCGCCGTCGCCGGTGGTCGGTTCCACCGTCTTGACTGTGTCCACCACGGGGAGGACCGGGATGACGGCTAAGGCGCCGGCCGCAAGGGCATGGGATACCCGGTGGAAGACGGCCTCCGGCGTCAGGGCGCGGGCGGCGTCATGGACCATGACGACTTCCGTGTCCGGCAGGAGCGCCGCCAACGCGGCCCGCACGGAATCCGCGCGGCTGGCGCCGCCGTCGACAATCGTGACGACCGGGACCTGCACGCCGTCGCCCAGGCCCGGGGTGCGCCCGCGCTCCCCCTTGAGCTCCTGCTCGAACGCCGCACAGAGGGCGTGAAGTTCCGGGTCGCCGGGCGGGATGGCGACGCAGATCTGCCGGGCGACGCCGGCCGCGGCGACGCCCCGCAGGGCGTGGGTGAGGATGCTGTCCCCGCCCAGCGGAACCTTGGCTTTAGGCATGCCGTAGCCCAGGCGCTGGCCGGAGCCGGCAGCGACGACGATGACCGCGGTGACGGGGGTTCTCGGTGCTGAGTCCATGCGCACAAGACTACGTCCCGGCGGGCCGCCGGGCTGAAAAGGGCAAAGAGAAACCCCGGCAGCGATTCCGCTGCCGGGGTTCGATTCTTGTCTGTTCGACTCTTGCTAGGAAGCCAGGACCTCGTCGAGAACGCTTGCAGCCTTCTCTTCATCAGTCTTCTCGGCCAGCGCCAGTTCTGAAATCAGAATCTGGCGTGCCTTGGCCAGCATGCGCTTCTCTCCTGCGGAGAGACCCCGATCGTGATCGCGGCGCCACAGGTCGCGGACGACCTCTGCCACCTTGATGACGTCACCGGAAGCAAGCTTCTCCAGGTTTGCCTTGTATCGACGCGACCAGTTGGTGGGTTCTTCCGTGAACTCGGCCCGCAGCACTTCAAACACGTGCTCCAGACCTTCTTTGCCCACTACGTCCCGGACCCCAACTAGGTCAACGTTTTCTGCTGGAACTT
Organism: Arthrobacter sp. SO3; assembly: GCF_020532825.1. GTDB lineage: Bacteria > Actinomycetota > Actinomycetes > Actinomycetales > Micrococcaceae > Arthrobacter. The sequence continues at coordinate 8,610 of NZ_MQTS01000038.1, read as the reverse complement.
CAATGGTCAGATCACCCTGAGCCACCTTGAGCTTGAGATACATCTTCTCTTCGCCCTTGACAGTGCGCATCTTGATTTCTTCAATTTTGGCTGCACCGTGGTGAGGGTAAACTACTGTCTCGCCGACCTCAAAAACCATGTGGACATTCCCCTTTCCCGCAGACCAGTTTATCACGTTTAAGGCATACAACTGCCACGGAACGTGCCCAAGAACCGCATGAATACGGGGAAAATGGCCTCAAACAGACCCGCCGGACCCCTTGACGAAAGCGGATATTAGTGCATGGCCCTGCGTTTGCCAAGGGGCTGCGTCATCCCCCGATCGTTGCCCGGTCGTCACCGGTGAGCGGCCCGCCGCCGCTGGAGCCGGCGACATTGTGTACGGCTTTGTGTACCGCCCGAATCCTCGTTTGGACCGGATTGCCGATAGGCTATGGCTGAATAATGTTCCAAGACTCTCAAGGGGTGCGTGACGTGGGTTTCACTGCGATGAACCGGGGCCAGCGCGGCAAGCTGGCAATGGCAACGGCTGTTCTGGGCCTCGGCCTGCTGTCCGTCACTGGCTGTGGCGCCGTGAACCCGCAGCAGACCTCCGTGCAGTACGCGGCTTCGGACGGAACCCAGGCCAACGTCGGCCCGCTGCAGCTGCGCAACATGATGATCATCTCCGCTGGTAAGGACAAGCCCGGACGTGTGATCGGCGCGGTCTACAACTCGTCCTCGGAGGACGTGAAGCTGACCATCATTGGTTCTGCCGGCTCCCAGACCCAGGTCCCGGTCAAGCAGAACTCCTACACGCTGCTGAACGAATCCACGGACGAGGCAATCCTGAGCAGCACCGGCGGCGCCCCCGGCTCCCTCGTCGAGGTGAGCATCAGCGAGGACGGCACCAACCAGAGCACCAAGTTCAAGATGCCGGTGCTGGACGCAACGATCCCCGACTACAAGCAGTACCTCCCGGCAGGCAGCGGGCCCACCGGCTCGGCCACGCCGACGTCGACCCCGTCGCCGACGAGCAGCGCGAGCCACTAGCCTTCACAGACAAAAGGAGGGGCACCCGGCCGGGTGCCCCTCCTTTTGTCTGTGTGGGTTCTGGTCGTGCCGCCGTTCGGGCCGAAGAGCCTCCCGGCTCAGGGCTCCGGACTCAGGGCTCGAACTTGTAGCCCAGGCCGCGGACCGTGATCAGGTGCCGCGGCGCCGAGGGATCCGGCTCGACCTTGCTGCGCAGCCGTTTGACGTGGACATCCAGGGTCTTGGTGTCCCCGACGTAGTCCGATCCCCAGACCCGGTCGATCAGCTGCCCGCGGGTCAGGACCCGGCCGGAGTTGCGCAGCAGCATTTCCAGCAGCTCGAATTCCTTCAGCGGGAGGGACACCTGTTCACCGCCGACGGTGACCACGTGCCGCTCAATGTCCATCCGCACCGGGCCTGCCTGCACGGTGCTGGACACCAGTTCCTCGGGCTCACCCTGGCGCCGCAGCACGGCCCGGACGCGGGCCACCAGCTCCCGGGAGGAATACGGTTTGGTGACGTAGTCGTCGGCGCCGAGTTCCAGCCCCACGACCTTGTCGATCTCCGCGTCCTTCGCCGTCAGCATGATGACGGGGACGGACGAGCGCTGCCGCAGCTGCCGGCAGACCTCGGTGCCCGACTGTCCGGGCAGCTGCAGATCCAGCAGCACCAGGTCGGCGCCGTTGCGGTCGAATTCGGTGATGGCGTCCAGCCCGTTGTCGACCACCTCCACCTCGAACCCTTCCTTACCCAAAAGGTAGGACAGCGGGTCGCTGAACGACTCTTCGTCCTCGACAATCAGAATCCTGCTCAAGCGGTAGCTCCTTGCTCGTGGGCGCCGGTGGCGTCACTTCGTATGGATCGGGGGTTCTGGGACGGGGTGTGGGGCGGAGGCAGGGAGTCCGCCGGTGCCGCCGGTTTGCGTGCCTGCGGAACGCCGCCGGCGTCCTGGCCTTCCAGTTCCGGAAGCCGGATGGTGAAGGTGGATCCCTGTCCGGGCCGTGACCAGAGGGTCACCTCGCCGCCATGGTTGGCGACCACGTGCTTGACGATGCTCAGGCCAAGGCCCGTGCCGCCGGTGTGCCGGGATCTGGCGGCGTCCACGCGGTAGAAGCGCTCGAAGACGCGCTCCTGGTCCTCGGCAGAGAGCCCCTCTCCCTGGTCTGTCACTGACACCGCGACGAGGCCGTCCTTGGAACGGATGCCGATTCCGACCCGGGTGTTTTCCGGGGAGTAGCGGATGGCATTGTCGATCAGGTTCCGCAGCGCCGTCACCAGCAGGTCCTGGTCGCCATAGACCAGCGCGTCCGCGTGGCCGCCGACGACGAGTTCGATGTTCTTGCTTTCCGCCGGCAGTTGGGAGCGGTCCACGGCCTCGGAGACCACGGTGTTGATATCCACGGGGCGGCCCTGCTGGGTGACATTGGTGCCCTGCAGCCGGGAGAGTTCGATGATGTCCTGCACGAGGGCGGCCAGCCGGGCGGATTCTTTGTGCATGCGCTTGGCGAAGCGGCGGACGGCCTCCGGGTCATCCGCCGAGGATTCGAGCGCCTCCGCCAGCAGCGAGATGGCCCCGACCGGGGTCTTCAGTTCATGCGAGACGTTGGCCACGAAGTCGTTCCGGACTTCCTCGGTCCGGGTAAATTCGGTCCGGTCATCGGCCAGCAGGAGGATGTATTCCTCCGCAAGCATGGCGGCGCGGACCTGGACAATGATGGTGCCCTGCCCCAGCGGGCCGCGCGGCAGTTCGAGCTGCTTTTCGAGGATGACGCCGTCGCGCCGTACTTTGGCCGTCATTTCCAGCAGCTGGTCGTGGACCAGCGTGTGCCCGCGGACCAGTCCATAGGCGTACGCGGCGGGACTGGCGCGGATCACGCCGTCGATCGCGTCCACCACCACGAAGGCGCGGCCGATGACGGCCAGCACCTGGGCGGCTCCCTCCGGGATCGACGGTTCCTCGAACTCGACGTCCACGAGTCTGCGCTGCTGCTCGCTGACCCGGAATGCGAGCACGCCGAAGACGCCGAGCGACAGGCCGATCAGGCCGGCGATCACGCCGATGAGCATTGGATCCACGGCTCCAGCTTATGCTCTGCCCCGCGTCGGAAACTGAAATCTGATGCTATTCCGGGTCCGGTTCAGCTAACGTTCACCTATTGAGGCGTAACAGTTCACCGGATGCTGGAACACTTGAGCGTTGAAGCGCCGAGAGGTGAACCGAAACGGACCGGCCACTGGGGTGGCTGGCAATTTCCGAGGAAAGGACGCACACGTGCGCAAGGTTTTTCAGGAAGAGCTCGCCCAAGTGGGGGAACAGCTCGTCGAAATCTCAAAGCTGGTCAGTGAGGCCATTGAGAAAGCCACGACTGCCTTCGACGGCGCCGACATCGATCTCGCCGAGGATGTCATCGCGGCCGATGCACGGATCGACTTCCTGCAGAACAGCCTGGACGAGCGCGCCATCGACATTCTGGCCCTGCAGGGCCCCGTGGCCAGCGACCTGCGCATGCTCGTGGGCTCCCTGCGGATGAGCGCCTCCCTGGAGCGGATGGGCGACCTCGCCCGCCACCTGGCCCAGCTTGCCCGGCTCCGCTACCCCGCCACGGTGGTGCCCGCCCAGCTGCGCGAGACCTTCAAAAGCTTCGCCCAGCATGACCTGCTGATCGCCCAGAAGCTCACGGTGCTGCTGGAAACCCGGGACCTCGAAGTGGCCCGGGACATCATGAAGGCCAACGCCGCCGTGAACGACCTGCACCTGAGCGTCTTCAAGGCCATCGCCCGCAGCGACTGGCACGAGTCCCCTGCCACGACCGTCGACGTCGCCCTCGCCAGCCGTTACTTCGAGCGTTTCGCCGACCACGGTGTCTCCGTCGCGCAGAAGGTCACCTACCTGGTGACCGGCGCCTGGCAGCCGAGCGGCATCGAACACAGCTAGCCTTCCCGTCCGGCCGACAGCGCCGGGCAGCAGAACGTACGACGCCGGCCGGTCACCTTGCGAGGTGGCCGGCCGGCGTCGTTGATTCCGGGGTGCGTTGTCCGGAACGCGCTACTTCTTGCCCTGGTTCGCGACTGCCTGGATGGCCTCGGCAGCAGCCTCGGGGTCGAGGTAGGTGCCGCCCGGGTTCAGCGGCTTGAAGTTCTCGTCCAGTTCGTAGACCAGCGGGATGCCGGTGGGGATGTTCAGTCCTGCGATGGCGTCGTCGCTGATGCCGTCGAGGTGCTTGACGAGGGCGCGCAGGGAGTTGCCGTGCGCGGTGACCAGGACGGTCTTGCCGGCCTTGAGGTCTTCCTTGATGTCCGATTCCCAGTAGGGCAGCAGGCGGACCAGTACGTCCTTGAGGCACTCGGTGCGGGGCAGCGCGTCACCGAGGTCCGTGTAGCGCGGATCGTGCGCCTGGGAGAACTCGGAATCGTCGGCCAGGGGCGGCGGCGGGGTGTCGTAGGAGCGGCGCCACGTCATGAACTGCTCCTCACCGTATTCGGCGAGGGTCTGGGCCTTGTCCTTGCCCTGCAGGGCGCCGTAGTGGCGCTCGTTGAGCCGCCAGTCCCGCTTCACCGGGATCCAGCCGCGGTCGGCCTTGTCGAGGGTGATGTTGGCGGTGTTGATGGCCCGCTTCAGCAACGACGTGTACAGGATGTCCGGGAGGATGTTGTGCTCCACGAGAAGCTCACCGCCGCGGATCGCCTCGGCACGGCCCTGGTCGTTGAGGTCAACGTCCACCCAGCCGGTGAACAGGTTCTTGGCGTTCCATTCGCTGTGGCCGTGGCGCAGCAGAATCAGCTTGTAAGTCATGGTTTTCATCCTAGCGGAGCGATCCCGGCCGGTGCCGAGCGTTACATCCGCGCCACTGCAACGCGGGGTCACTTCGCGCCCATCCCGGGGTGCCGCACGGGCCGGATGTGACCCCGCGTTGGAGGATCGCGCTGGAGGATAGGGTTGGCTTGTGGTGCAGAAGGCTGAGCGGGTGGCGTCCCCGCAGACCCATGCCATGGAAAAACGCGGCGCGGCGAAAAGCGGACCGCGCGCCGGGCGGCCGGTGGGCAACATTACCCGCGGCACCACCAACCCCAACAGGATGCGGCGGCTGGACCGCTGGCTGACGGGCCCGCAGGCCTGGCGGCTGCGCGGGGCGGCCGATCCGCTCGTGGTGGATCTGGGCTACGGCGCGTCCCCGGCCACCGCCGTCGAACTCTTTGAACGGCTGTCCGTGGTCCGGCCCGATGTGCGGGTTGTCGGCATCGAGATCGAGCCCGCGCGGGTCCGGCTGGCCAAGGAACTGGAGCGGCCCGGTCTGAGCTTCCAGCTGGGCGGCTTCGAACTGCCCGTGTCCGGCCGGCCCGTCCTGGTGCGGGCGTTCAACGTGCTGCGGCAGTACGAGGAAGCCGACGTCGCGGCGATCTGGCAGCTGGTGCAGGGACGGCTGGGGCCGGAGGGGCTGTTCATTGACGGCACCTGCGACGAGATCGGCCGTCGGGTCACCTGGGTGGCGCTTGACGCCGAGCGACCGCTGAGCCTGAGCTTGTCCATGCGGTTTGGGAGTTTTGCGCTGCCCTCCGAAGTGGCCGAGCGGCTGCCCAAAGCCCTCATCCACCGGAACGTGCCGGGCGAAAAGATCCAGGCCTTCCTGCAGGCAATGGACCAGGCCTGGCTGGAAGCTGCCCCGCTGGCCTCATTCGGGAACCGGCAGCGCTGGACGGCCATGTGCCGGGCACTGCGCGACGGCGGCTGGCCGGTCCAGGACGGCCCGTCCCGGTGGCGGCTGGGCGAGCTGACGGTGGGCTGGGACGCCGTGGCCCCGGGACCTTAGGGGGCCGAAGTTAGCTTAGGGGCCGGTGGATGGGCCCACGCCGGTGGGGATTACCAGGGGCCGTAGGGGCCCATGTTGCGGTTGCCGCCGCGGCCGGCGTCTTTCACGGCCGGGCGGACGTCGGCGAGGTAGACGGATGCTGCCGTCACGGCAGCGAGGCCGAACAGTCCCAGCGGGCCCAGCAGGCCTCCGCCGCCGCCGGCGACCAGGGAGAGCAGCCCCACGGCCAGAGCGCCGCCGGTGACGGCCAGCCAGAAAGTCTTGGTGCGCTTGGACACCGCTTCAAAGACGTTCGCCTTGTGCCGCAGGCAATCGAAGAACGCCCACACCTCAAGGGCAAGGGCTACGAGGGCCAAGAGAAAGTAGACCCCGGTTTCGACATAGTAAATAAGCGCTCTTCCGTCCATCCCCCCAGCCTAGCGGCCCAGACTCGCCAGGGCCTGCTCCAAATCGGCCCAGAGGTCCTCGACGTTTTCGATCCCCACGCTCAGCCGGACCAGGTTGTCCGGCACGCTGACAGGTTCGGCAGTATGCCGGCGCCGCCGCTCAATCAGGGACTCCACGCCTCCCAGGGAGGTCGCCGGAAGCCATAGTTTCAGGGCCCGGATCATACGGTCCGCGGCGTCTGCACCGCTGAGGCTGCCGCTGGCCCCGACCACCGGGGCCATCTCAATGCAGAGCACCGACCCGAACCCCTTCATCTGGCTCTTGGCCCGTTCGTGGCCGGGATCGGAGGGAAGTCCCGGGAAACGGATGCTGCCGACCCTGGGGTGCGTGCTGAGCCGCTCGGCCAGTACCGCCGCCGAGGCCTGCGAGCGCTCGACCCGCAGGGCCAGGGTGCGCAGTCCGCGCAGAGCCAGCCAGGCCTCGAAGGGCCCGGCGATGCCGCCGTGGATGGTGCGGTGGTGCAGCAGCGCGGCGCGGAGTCCGGCGTTGGACGTCACCAGGGCGCCGAGCACGACGTCGGAATGGCCGGACAGGTACTTGGTCACCGAGTGAAGGACGACGTCGGAGCCCAGCGCGAGGGGCTGCTGGACCAGCGGGGTGGAGAACGTGTTGTCCGTGACGACGACCGCGCCGGCGTCATGCGCCGCGGCCGTCAGCGCGCGGATGTCCGCGACGCCAAGCATCGGGTTGGTGGGGCTCTCCAGCCAGAGCATGCTGGCGGGGTGTCCGTCCGCCGGCGCGAGCTGGGCCAGCACGGCGTCGGTGTCCGCGATGTCCACAGTGCGCAGTTCCAGGAAACCCTTCTCGGCCAGTTCCGTGGCCATCACGAGGGAACCCGCATAACTGTGGGACGGCATGACCAGCACTCCCCCGGCAGGAACCAGGGAGAGGGCCGAACTGACCGCGGCGAGGCCGGAGGCGTAGAGCAGGCCCGGAAGCCCGGCGCCCTCAAGCTGGCCGAGGGCCTCCTCGAAAGGGTCCCAGGTGGGGTTGGAATACCGCCCATAGCCGCGGTCGCCGTCGCCCAGCGGTCCCGTGCCGAAATAGGTCGAGGAGAGCACCAGCGGAGGGTTGACCGGCTCGTCGCGCGCACGCGGCGGCCGGCCTGCCGCCACCACGACTGTTTCTGCGGAAAGCGCGGCTGCCTGTTCTTCGGAAAGACTCATGGTCACAGGGTACTTTGGCGCCCCGCAGCGCTGCCAAGGCGTTACGTCCGGGGGCATTGTTGTCAGGGATTGTCGGTAGTCTAGAGCGGTGACCACCCAAAACCCCGGACTGTTTATCGCTTTCGAGGGCGGCGACGGCGCCGGCAAGTCCACGCAGGCTGCCGAGCTGGCCGCCGCCCTTGAATCGCGCGGCCTCACCGTGCTCCGCACCCGTGAGCCGGGCGGCACCCCGATCGGCGAAAAGCTGCGTTCCCTGGTCCTCGATCACGGCCACGGCCACATCGATGCGCACACCGAAGCCCTGATCTTCGCAGCCTCGCGCGCCGCGCACGCCAGCCAGGTCATCCGCCCGGCCCTGGACCGCGGCGAGATCGTCCTCAGCGACCGCTACATCGACTCCTCGGTCGCCTACCAGGGCGCCGGCCGGGAGCTGGGCACCGGGGCCGTGCGCGACCTCAACGACTGGGCCACTTCAGGGTTGAAGCCGGCCCTCACGGTGCTGCTCGATGTTGACCCCGAGGTCGGCCGCCGCCGGCGCACCGCGGGCGACGCTGCCGAGGACCGGCTGGAATCCGAGGCGGACGAGTTCCACGCCAGGATCCGCACCGCTTTCCTTGACCTCGCCGCGGCCAGGCCGGAACAGTACCTTGTCCTCCCGGCACACCTCCCGGTCGATGAGTTGGCCACCCGCATCCTGGACCGGGTGGAGTCGCTGCTGTCCCTCCCCCGGGGCGTGAGCGCATGAGTGTCTGGGACGACCTTCAGGGCCAGCCCGCCGTCGTCGCGCAACTGCGCCAGGCCGCCCAGGGCGACGGCCTGACCCATGCGTGGCTTTTCACCGGCCCACCGGGTTCCGGCCGGTCCAATGCGGCGAAGGCCTTCGCCGCCGCCTTGAACTGCGACCAGGACAACGTCAGCCTGCGCGGCTGCGGCGAATGCGCAGCCTGCCTCACGATCCTGGGCGAAACACACTCCGATGTGGCGTTTGTGCGCACCGAAAAGGTCACCATCACCATCGACGAGGCCCGCGAGCTGGTCTCCACCGCCGGGAACCGGCCGTCCTCGGCGCGCTGGCGCATCATCGTCGTCGAGGACGCGGACCGGATGGCGGAACGCACCACCAACGTGTTACTCAAGGCCATCGAGGAACCCACCCCCCGCACCGTATGGATGCTGTG
>NZ_MQTS01000037.1 GCF_020532825.1 Arthrobacter sp. SO3 | reverse complement strand
AGGAATCTAACACTCGTGCTCCAGGGCAACAATCCACGGTTCCCGTGGAAGTCCTCCGCGCCACGCTAACCAGCAGGCTCTGCTGCAGCACCAAGGTTGAACCGGCGTCAACCGTGACAGACACCTCCATGATCCGCTCCCACACCCGCCCCATGCCAGAAGCTATACGGGAGGTACACCCAACTTTCTCCCACCACGGCGCGACAGCGCCGCTGAACCGCTAGTCGGAAACGTCAGTAAGGAAAACCCATGACAGCCGCCCCGCCGGGTCCGGAAAAGGGCTCGGAACCCCCGGTTCCCCCGGCACCCGCACGTCCCACGTGGACCTTTCTGACGAACCACGGGCACGTGCTGCTGTCGGTGGCCGCAGACCCTCAAGTCCGCATCGCCGACATCGCCGCGAGGGTCGGCATCACACCGCGCTCAACCTTCCAGATCCTCAAGGATCTCGAAGAGGGAGGATACCTTCACCGCATCCGGGCCGGACGACGAACCCGTTATGCCATCCAACCCCACCAGCACTTCCGTCACCCAGCAACCGCATCTTGGGAGATCGACGGCCTGATCGGCCTCTTCTCGAACGTCGCGCCTTCAGCCGAAGCGGTGCCACCAAAGGAGGTCCCCGACCTCGGGACGGGACGGATGTGACCCCGCGTTGCCCTGTCAGTTTTGGTTCCCATCCGCCGGTTTTGGCAACCAGGAGGGATAGGGCAACTGGGGTGGGTTAGTGGCCGGACGAGGCGAGTTCGGCCAGCATCTCCGTCTTGCGTTCCTCGCTCGCGAAGGAGGAGCGGATCGAGTTCGCCGCCATCCGCACGCAATCGAACTCGGACAGCCCGATCACCGATTTCAGCTGCGCAAAGTTGTCGTCCACGTACCCGCCGAAATACGCCGGATCATCGGAGTTCACGCTGACGTTCAACCCGGCCGCGAGCATGGCCGGGAGCGGGTGCTCCGCCAGCGTGTCCACCGCGCGGAGCCGGACGTTGGACAGCGGGCACACGGTCAGCGGTGTGAGTGCGTGCACCAGCCGTTCCACCAATTCGGGATCCTCCATGCAGCGGATGCCGTGATCGATCCGTTCCACGGCCAGGAGGTCCAGCGCGTCAATGATGTACGACGGCGGGCCCTCCTCGCCCGCGTGCGCGATCCGGTGCAGCCCGGCGTCCTTCGCCCGGGAGAAGAGCCGCTGGAACTTCGCCGGCGGGTGGCCCACCTCGGCCGAGTCGAGGCCGATGCCCGCGATCTGTGCGTTCATGGCGAGCAGCTGCTCCAGCACCTCAAGCGCGGAGTCCTCGGACAGGTCCCGCAGGAACGCGGCGATGAGCAGGGTGGAGATCCCGAACTCCTGCTCCGATACGGCCAGCACCGACGCCACGCCGTTCACGCAGGTCTCCAGGGCCACCCCCCGGGACAGGTGCGCCTGCGGGTCCAGCATGATCTCGGCATGCCGGACGCCGGCGAGCGCAGCCCGGGACAGGTACGCCCGGGTCATGTCCGCAAAGTCCTGCTCCGTCCGCAGCACGGCCATGTTGGCGTAGTAGAGGTCCAGGAACGACTGCAGGTCGGTGAACTCGTAGCGGGAGCGCAACTCGTCCAGGTCCGCGTACGGCAACTGGATGCCGTTGCGTTCGGCCAGGGCGAAGATCAGCTCGGGCTCGAGGGTTCCCTCGATGTGCAGATGGAGTTCAGCGACCGGCAGCGGACCATGAACTTCCTCGGGAACCTCGGCGAAGGCGGGAATCTCAGGGGTGGACGTTTCTGCGTTGTCCGGTGCAGCGTCCCCGGTGGCAGCGACGCCGTCGTTAGTTTCCATTCGGTAAGGATATGCCCGCGGGCAGCAGACACCGATAGAGTCGATTGGATGCACAGTACTCAGCATGCTTCCAATCTTTCCGTCCCCCTCCCAGGGCTGGACGCCGACCATCCCACGGACGGCTTCGTCCGGGTGCGCGGTGCCCAGGAAAACAACCTCCGGAACGTGGACGTCGACGTGCCCCGCGACGCGATCGTCGCCTTCACCGGCGTTTCCGGTTCCGGCAAGTCCTCGCTGGCCTTCGGGACCATCTACGCGGAGGCCCAGCGCCGCTACTTCGAGTCCGTGGCGCCCTACGCCCGGCGGCTGATCCAGCAGGGCCACAACCCGAAGGTGGAGATGATCACCGGGCTGCCGCCCGCCGTCGCGCTGCAGCAGCGCCGCGGGACGCCCAGTTCCCGGTCGACCGTCGGCACGGTCACCACACTGTCCAATTCGCTGCGGATGCTTTTCTCCCGCGCCGGCAGCTACCCCGACGGCGCGAGCCCGCTCGATTCGGACGCATTCTCGCCCAACACCGCCGCCGGCGCCTGCCCGGAGTGCCATGGCCTCGGCATCGCGCACACCGTCACCGAGTCCTCGCTGGTCCCGGACACCTCGCTGAGCGTCCGCGACGGCGCGATCGCCGCATGGCCCGGCGCCTGGCAGGGCAAGAACCTGCGCGACATCCTCACCCAGCTGGGCCACGACGTGGATACCCCCTGGCGGAAGCTGCCCAAGAAGGACCGCGACTGGATCCTCTTCACCGAGGAACAGCCCGTGGTGGAGGTGACGCCCCAGCGCGACCGGGTCGCAAAACCGTACAAGGGCCGTTTCTGGAGCGCCAAGAGCTACGTGCTGCACACCCTCGCCGACTCCAAGAGCAACACCATGCGCGACCGGGTGCTGCGCTACATGGAAACCGGGCCGTGCCCGGTCTGCGCCGGCAGCGGCCTGACCCCGGCCGCCCTCGCCGTGACGTTCGCCGGCCGCACCATCGCGGAACTCAACGCCGTCCCCATGACGGAACTGGCCGGGATCATCCGCCCCACCACCGAGCTGAAGACCGCCGGCACCGCGTCGCGCAAACAGAGCTCCGGCGAGAGCAACGAGGTGGCCGTCGCCATCACCCGGGACCTGCTGCAACGGGTCACCGTGCTGCTGGATCTCGGCCTGGGCTACCTCGCGCTGGGCCGGTCCACCCCCACGCTCTCCCCCGGCGAGATGCAGCGGCTGCGGATCGCCACCCAGCTCCGCTCCGGCCTCTTCGGCGTGATCTACGTGCTGGACGAGCCCTCCGCCGGCCTGCACCCGGCCGACGCCGAACCCCTCCTCGAGGTCCTGGACCAGCTCAAGTCCTCCGGCAACTCCGTCTTCGTTGTGGAGCACAACATGGACATCGTCCGCCACGCGGACTGGCTGGTCGACGTCGGCCCGCGCGCCGGCGAAGGCGGCGGCGAGGTGCTCTACAGCGGCCCCGTCGCCGGGCTCGCCGAGGTGGAAGAGTCCGTCACCCGGCCGTTCCTGTTCCCGGACGGGTCAGGTTCAGCGGCGGTCGCCGGACATGCGGACGACGCCGGTTCCTCCGCGGGCGGCGCCCGCCGGGAGGCTGCCCGTCGGGAGGCCGCCGGCGGACAAGCGGCCCGGCGGGAAGCTGCCGGCTGGCTGGAGCTGCGCGATATCAGCCGCCACAATCTGCGCGAACTCGACGCCGACTTCCCGCTCGGCGTGCTGACCGCGGTCACCGGCGTCTCCGGCTCCGGCAAGTCGACCCTTGTCAGCCAGGTTCTCGCCGAGGTCGTGGGGGCCCGACTGCATCCCGAAGCCGACGCCGCGGCGAAAGCCACCGAGGACCTGGAGTCCGCGGCCGACGAGTCCGCCGGTCCGCTCAGTGTTGGCCCGGTCACCGGGCTGGACCAGCTGGACCGGCTCGTGAAGGTGGACCAGAAACCGATCGGCCGCACCCCGCGCTCCAACCTCGCCACCTACACCGGACTGTTCGACGCCGTCCGCAAGGAATTCGCGGCGACGGAGGAGGCCCGTGCCCGCGGCTTCGGCGCGGGCCGGTTCTCCTTCAACGTCGCCGGCGGACGCTGCGAGACCTGCCAGGGCGAGGGCTTCGTCGCCGTCGAACTGCTGTTCCTGCCCGGGAGCTACGGACCCTGCCCGGAATGCCACGGTTCGCGCTACAACCCGGAAACCCTCGAGGTCACCTACCGCGGCAAGAACGTTGCCCAGGTCCTCGGCATGACGGTCAACGCCGCCGCCGAGTTCCTGGACGCGGTCCCCGCCGCCGCGCGCAGCCTGCAGACCCTCCGCGAGGTGGGCCTGGGCTACCTGCGGCTGGGCCAGCCAGCCACCGAGCTCTCCGGCGGCGAAGCCCAGCGCATCAAGCTCGCCACGGAACTGCAGCGCGCCCAGCGCGGGCACACGCTCTACCTGCTGGACGAGCCCACCACCGGCCTGCACCCGGCCGACGTCCAACTCCTGATGGCGCAACTGCACCGGCTGGTCGACGCCGGCAATACCGTGATCGTGGTGGAGCACGAGATGGACGTGGTGGCGGCCGCCGATTGGGTGATCGATCTGGGTCCTGCCGGCGGTGACGCCGGCGGCAAGATCATCGCGGTGGGGACGCCCGCCGTCGTCGCCCGGTCCAAAAAGAGCCGGACGGCGCCGTATCTGGCCACGGTCCTCGGCGGCTGAGCCGCCGTGGCCTGCGGGACAATCCGACTGACAATGCCGCAGATAAAACGATTTTACTGATAATAACGTCTTGATCACGGCCGGGGCGTGGCCTAGCATAGAGTCCGTGCCCTGACAAGGGTACGAATGCCCGGTGCTGCCACCACCACATACTGCCCGACCGGTAGACACCGCAACGACCTCTATTGTCAGGGGCGGGCAGTAGTGCGACAACGTCCGGGGACGGACCGAGCACCGGTGGCCCTCAGGAGCATCAGTCCCATGAAGAAATCCACTTACAGCACTGTCGCGCGCCGCGGAGTCACTTTTGCGGCCGTCTCGATCGCCGGCGTCGCATTGTCCGCCTCGGCTGCCAACGCAGCTGTCCCGGCCGCCACAGCCGGTTCCGTCTGGGATTCCCTCGCCCAGTGCGAAAGCAGCGGCAACTGGGGCATCAATTCAGGAAACGGTTTTGCGGGCGGGCTGCAGTTCACCCCGAGCACCTGGGCCGCCTATGGCGGAACAGGCTCTGCCGCCAGCGCCAGCCGCGAGCAGCAGATTGCCGTGGCCGAGAGGGTGCAGGCCAGCCAGGGCTGGGGAGCGTGGCCGTCCTGCGCCGCGAGTCTGGGCCTGACCGGCGGTGCAATAGCTCCGCAGAGCACGCCGGTGCAAGCCGCTGCGGTTCCGGCCCCGGCAGCCAAGGCGCCGGTCCGGTACGCCGCCCCCAAGGCAGCCGCACCCAAGGCCGTGGCCCCCAAAGCAGTCGCGCCCAAGGCTGCCGCCCCGGCACGCCACGTGGCGGCCGTCCCCCTGAGCGGCCAGAGCTACACCATCCAGAGCGGCGACACCTTGAGCAAGGTCGCTGAGAAGCTCAACATCGCCGGCGGCTGGCAAATGCTGGCCGACGCCAACGCCGGGACCATCAGCAACCCTGACCTGGTTTTCCCGGGCCAGGTGCTGCAGCTCCCGGCCTGACCTGCGCCGGGCCTCCCTCGGCAGCATTGGCTAAACCACGACGCCGGAGCGTTCCCTTGCGGGGACCCTCCGGCGTCGTGCTGTGTCATGCCGTCTGTGTGCTCGGTTTCGTGCCGTCTTACGGGAGCTGTGACCGCCCGGACTTACGTGCCCCGCGGAATCTCGCGGACAATCCGCACTTTCCAGGCGGTGTCGTCACTGGTGTCCAGCAGGGCCACGGTGCCCATGGCGAGGTGCAGGGCGACCCGTTTGGCCGCGAGCAGCTCAAGGTAGAGGTTCTCGTTCATCCGGGCCGGGGCGTCGATGACGTACTTCACGGCGTCGCGGACCTTGCGGTAATTGGCGCTCTTTTCGCGGTGGAGGTGAAGTTCAAGCAGCCCCCGCTGGCGGATCTTGGGTTCATGGCGGTTCAGCCAGGACACGGCGGCGTGTACTGCTACCACGAGGGTCAGGGAGACGGCGTAGATCTCCCAGCCGCTGGAGAGCAGAAACAAGGGAAGATTGGCGATCGCGATGACGGCGATGAAGAGCCGGAGCGCCAGGATGCGCCGCATGGTCAGCGCCACGTTGGCAAGCGCCGTCCGGAACCCGTGCTGTTCCTTGCGGGCAGCCGCCGGATCGATGGTGAACTCCTCCAGGACAAGAATCCCGTTCGCTTCGGGGCTCAGCATTTGCCCGTATTTGGGGAGGTTTGCGGGCGCAAGGTCCGCCCGGGCTGTGATTACTGAATTCGTCGACATGAGGCGTGTCTTCCGGGCGGCAGGGGCGGTTTGTGCTAGTTTACTCGCCGAAGCTGAGGGTTGTCTGTCCCGTTCCGAAATGTGAACACGCTCACCCGCGGCCGCCCGCAATTGGCGCATTGGCTTCGTGGCCTCAAACTGGAGAGATGCAGACTTTTCTCCCCTTCCCCGATTTCCAGCAGAGCGCCGCGGTTCTTGACCGCCAGCGGCTCGGCAAGCAGCGCGTTGAAGCGCTGCAGACCCTCCGCGCGCTGGTGATCCCGGAGTACGGCTGGCAGTCGCACCCGGCCATCCGGATGTGGATGGGGTACGTTCCGGCGCTGACCCTTTACGGCCTGACCGTAGTCGACGAATGGACGGCCCGGGGCGGCGAGGACACCACCCGCGAGAAGATCATGGAATTCGCGCCCCAGGCCGCGCACCCCGACTATGCCGCGAAGATCCCGATGCCGCCGTGGCTGGGAGCCCCTGAACTTCACCTGAGCCACCGCTCCCGGCTGATCGCCAAGGACCCGCGGTTCTACACGGACCTGTTCCCGGACACGGAGCTTGACCTGGAGTATGTCTGGCCCGAGCCCAAGCTTGAGCTGGTGCCGGAGGATCCTTCCGGCGACCGAATGTGGGTCCTCCGCCTGCCGCTCGACGAGACCGATCCGGAAAAACTGGACAAGGTCAGCCTGCCCCTCGTGGGCAAGGCGAAAGCCGCCGCGGCCAGCGACGACGACTACCAGTTTGTGTACGCGGACTCCGGCGCCCGCCGGCCGGCGAAGGTGCGCAAACTCCCGCCGAAGCAGCTCGTCAAGAAGCCCACCCGCAAACGCCAGCAGCAGGAGGAAGCGTTCAACACTCTTCCCGGCAACTCGATCGTTGCGGTCCCGTTCGACGACGGCGCGTCCTTCGCCGTAGGCAAGGTCCTGGGGCGTCCGATCACTGTCGATGGCCGCCTCGCGCGCAACTTCCAGGTCGACGAGATCCTGGACCGCTCATCCTTCGATTACCCGGCGCTGCTGCAGGATCCGCGGGTCTTCTTCCCGATCCCGGCGCGGTAGCCCGGATTCGGCGGCCCAGGCCGTCGAAAACTGGCAGACTGGCCACCATGACTGTACTTATGGCCGGTTGCGGCGATCTGGGCACCGAGAGCGGACTGCGGTTCGCCGCCGCGGGACACCGGGTGGTGGGCTGGCGGCGCTCTCCGGAGAAGCTTCCGGCCGCCATCGAAGGTGCCGCGGCTGACCTGAGCTCCGGTGAACTTCCGCCCCTCCCGGCGGACACCACCGCCGTCGTCGTCGCGATCGCGGCCGACTCCCCCACAGAGGCTGCCTACCGGGCGGCCTACGTGGACGGACTCTCCAATGTTTTGGACGCCGTCCTCGGTTCTGGCGCGCCCGTCCGGCGGGTGCTGTTTGTCTCCTCGACCGCCGTCTACGGCGACGCCGGCGGGGACTGGATTGATGAACGCACGACGCCGGAGCCCGGCGGGTTCTCAGGCCGCATCATCCGCGAGGCGGAAGAGCTTCTCTCCCGCCGGCTGAGCGGCACCGGTATCACGCCGGTGGTGCTGCGGCTCGGCGGCATTTACGGCCCCGGGCGGACCCGGCTCATTGACCAGGTCCGCGGTGGATCCGCGATGATTCCGGCAACGTCACGGTTCACGAACCGGATCCACCGGGACGATGCCGCCGCTGCGATTGTCCACCTCTGCACGATGAATGCCGTCCCGGCGCCGGTGTATCTGGGCGTGGACAACGAGCCTGCCGAGATGGGCGAGGTGCTGCGCTTCCTGGCCGCCGAGCTGGGACTTCCCCTGCCGCCGTCGGAAGCGGCTGAAGACGGCACGCAGGCAGGCAGCGTCGCACCAGCCGGCGGCACGCAGAGCGGCGGCGGCCCGAAGACCGGCGAGCCATCCCGCGGCGGCAACAAACGCTGCAGCAACGCACTGCTGCGCAGCACCGGATTCGAGTTCACCTACCCGAGCTTCCGGGAAGGCTACCGGGCCATCCTCGCTGGAGCGGGCGTACGGCACCCCTGAGGTTGCTGTTCCAGAGAACAACCTGCAAGTTTCCAGTGAGGGGAACAATGGATTTTCAGCACATTATTGAAGCGGTCGGCAGCTACATGGACATCGCCGGCGTGGCCGTTATGGTGATCGGCGCCGTCGTGTCCGTCCCGATGGCAATCCGCGGCTACCAGCCACAGCGTCTCCCGGAAGGGGCCGAACCGCTGTCCGTGTACCGCTCGTACCGGCAATTGCTGGGCCGCTCCATCCTGCTCGGGCTGGAGCTCCTGGTCGCGGCAGACATCATCCGGACCGTCGCCGTCACCCCGACCTTCGAAAGTGTCGGCGTGCTCGCCATCATTGTGCTGATCCGGACCTTCCTGAGCTTCTCGCTCGAACTCGAAATTACCGGCCGCTGGCCCTGGCAGAAGCAACCAGCAAGCTCCGCGGCCGTCTCACCTGCGGGCTGAATCGCTTCCGGGTGTCGCAGACTCCGGTTAGGCTCGGGGCATGACTGACTCCGCGGCGGATGCCGACTGATGGGTTTTGATCCCTGGCCAAGTGCCCCTGAACTTCCGGCGCCGATCATCATGGATCAGCGGTGGACGGATGCCGTCTTCCTGCACTGGCGTATCCCGGAGACCGTCGCAGCACCGTTCATGCCTCCGGGCGTGGTGCCGGACACCTTCGACGGATCCGCCTGGGTGGGGCTGATCGGATTCCGTATGCAGGGCGCAGGCCTGGGCCGCGGACCCGGCATCCCCTATTTCGGGAGCTTCAACGAGATCAACGTGCGCCTCTACTCCCGGGAGCCGGACGGCACGCGGGGCGTGGTTTTCCTCAGCCTGGATGCGACGCGTTTGGCTGTGGTGCTTGCCGCGCGGGCGGCCGGGATTCCGTATGTGTGGTCGCGGGCCGGTTTCCGCGGTGTGGGGGCCTTGGACTCTTCGGCTGGCGCCGTTCTGGCGGGGCCGGCAGGGCCGGCAGGTCTTGCGCTCCCCCGGGC
>NZ_MQTS01000036.1:56841-66741 GCF_020532825.1 Arthrobacter sp. SO3 | reverse complement strand
CAGGGTCTCCAAGGCCTTCGCGAACGACGCATCGAGCTTCACCGCGGTCGATACCCCGGTCAGCGCCGGGATCGAGGCCAGCGGCTTCGGCTTCTCAGCCGCAGCCGAAGAGGACGCCGAGGACGAGGTGGCCGGAGCGGAGGACGCAGTGTTGGCCGGGCTGCAGGCAGCCAGGGAGAACATGAGCGAACCGGCAGCGGCAACGCCGAGGAAAGTCTTGAGAGATGTACGCATGGCAGTACTCCTTGAAAATGGTTCAATGGGATGTTCCCGTTCCCGCGGCCGTGAAACACGGCCTGACATTTTCCAGCGGGTCCGGCTTGGTCTGTCAGGAGTACTTCGGAAACACCCCCCACCCCGGATGGGTCACCACCCAACCGAAACCAACCCGTTACACAACCACCCTCATTTTGGATCAAACAGACCAAGGTGCCGAAATGGGGCTTCGCATCCCGTCGTTCGCTGATATGTAGGCCGGGTTGTCAAGAGGCAGAGATGAGCGGCTCCTGGCTTTGTGGTTCCCGGGGCCGCTCATCGTGTGCCGGTCCGGTCGTGGTGTGAGTGGTGGCGAGCAGTTCCGCCTGCTCGACGTCGGCCACGCAGGTGAACTGCAGTGCCGGTTCATCAAAGTGCTGGCGGTGCAGTCACCGGCTGTGTTCCTGCGTCCATCTGGTCTCTTTGGGGTAGCGGATGCCGTGGCGCAACAGGATGGCGTTCACGTCCCGCCGGTCGGTCTTAATCCGGTCCCCGGGTGCGCGCAGCAGTTTCGAGGACGCCGCGACGACGCAGCTGATGCCGACAGCCCGCAGGTAGCGGGCCAGGACGAACCCGGTCGGCCCCGACTCGTAGACGACCTTGACGGGCGGCTCGAACCGGCGGATCCACTCCAGGACCATCGCCGGGTCAGCGGCCATCGTGTGGGTGCTGATTTCACCGGTGTCCGGGTTTAATGCATGGCCCACGACGTTGACCGCGTGAACATCCAGACCAATGAAAGTATGCTCAAACATAGCCGGGACCTCCCAAACTTCACATGTGGCACTACCATTGCACCCCCCGAGGCGCCGTCAGGCCAAGGGAGCCGTTAATGGCAACCCACGGACCCCTGTGAAACAGAAGGCCCCGGCCCCTTTGCCCGTACCTGGCCCCGGACGGGGCTGAGGCCCCCGCACCCCTCACTTCATATCGTCGTCTAGGAAGCGGTAAGTCGGGGTGCGGCTACCCGGCAGCGGAGCCGGCGACTCGCGCCCGGGCGCAT
Organism: Arthrobacter sp. SO3; assembly: GCF_020532825.1. GTDB lineage: Bacteria > Actinomycetota > Actinomycetes > Actinomycetales > Micrococcaceae > Arthrobacter. The sequence continues at coordinate 65,483 of NZ_MQTS01000036.1, read as the reverse complement.
CGGTGGCGACGGCATATGACGGTTTATAAGGCTGGCACCGGCACGATGGCATCGCGGGGAAACGCGCCCGCGACAGCGTGCAAAGCCGATGCGAAGTCGGCTGCCAGCCGCGCGAGCGCGCCGGCGTGGGGTATCCGTTGTCCGCGGAGTTCCACCTCCAGGCCCGAGCAATAAAGGGTCAGCTGCTCCGCTCCGAGCATTGCCGAGCTTGCCTTGAGGATGAGGACGGCGTTCAGGGCGGCGACTGGATCTGACTGGCCCAGTGCATCGTTCGCGCGGCTGAGGCGGTCCTCAAGAAGGTCGAGGAAATCATCCGCGAACCTGGCCGCCGCAGCAGGGCCGACGTGATCGATCAGAGCCTGCAGCTCTACGGGGTTCAAAACCGGTGTTGGTGCGGTGCCGGCTCCGGAGTGCGGCTTTGTGTGCTTGTGCTCGTGCCCTGGAGCCCCGGGCAGCGGTCTATTCATAGCGTCCCCCAACGTCATGCTGCCCAGCCTAGTCTGCGATCCGGCCCAGTCACAACGAGCCGGCTGCGCCGGTCCGTCCCCGGGGGGCAGATCGGAAGAGGCCGACGGCGGCCAGGAGGACTCCTGCTCCTTCCGCGACCGCGCTGAGCGACTTCTCGAAAAACCACACCGGATCGTACATCGCCGGGAAAGGACCGAAGGCCGGAACATCAACGTAGCGGTACAACACCACGGCGACGAAACCGCTCAGCGCCACTATCAGGGCCAGGGCGTAGGAGGCTCTGCTGCCCCGGATCAGAACATAGAGCCCTGCCAGCACGGCCGCGGCGGATTCGAGCAGGAACAGGGTGCCCTGCCCGATCCCGCCGGGGGAGGCGGCCTGGTAGCCCGGGGCCAGATGGATATGGACGCCGGCATCGATGAACAACGCGAGGGCTGTCAGCACCCGCAGGGCCGTGTTCATTTAACCGTCAGCGTCCCGTGCATATTGGGGTGATAGGTGCAGTGGTAGGCGTAGGTGCCGGGCGCCGACGGGGCCGTGAACGTGCCCGTCCCGCCGCCTCCCCGGACATCGACGTCAAATGCCGAGCCCTGGTCCGCAGTGACGGTGTGGGCCGCGTTGTCCATGTTGGTGACCATCACGACGGCGCCCGGTGCGACCGTCACCGGCGTGCCGAAATCGAAGTTCCTGATGGTGATGGTGGCCGCCGCCGTCGCCGCGCTGGTAGCGCCCGCCGTCGTCGTGCTGGTCGCCGGCGCGGTAGCCGCCCCGGAACTTCCGCCACCGGGGGCGCACCCGCCCACTAGCAGCGCCGCCAGCAGCAGCGCTGCGGCCCGGGCCTGAATCGCTTTCATGGTGTACCGCCCTCGACGCCGGAACCCAGGGCCGTGTGGCCCTGCCTGTCCTACAATTGTGCGCGCAGCCGGCCGAAATGACTCCGGCGGCCGGACATTCGGGAACGTCCGGTGGCCGATGGTTGTTATTCCCTGAGTAGGATGCGTTCCTTGGGAACTGGTGGCTGTTATGGCGAAGATTGCTGTGGTGGTCGGATCCACCCGGCCAGGCCGGCTTGGAAAGCCGGTTGCTGACTGGGTCTATGCCCGCGCGACGGAACGCGCCGACGCCAGTTTCGAGATGCTTGACGTGGCCGACTTTGGTCTTCCGCTCCTGGACGAGCCGCTGCCGCCCTCGCGGGGACAGCACGAACACGCCCACACAATCGCCTGGGCCGCGGCTGTGGCCCGCTTCGACGGCTACATCTTCGTGACCGGCGAGTACAACCACCCATTCCGGCGTCCCTGAAGAACGCCCTGGACTTTCTCTATGGGGAGTGGAACAACAAGGCTGCCGCCTTTGTCAGTTACGGGAGCGGGGGCGGCATCCGCGCCGTGGAGCACCTGCGGCAGGTTGCCGGCGAACTGCAGATGGCGGACGTGCGGGCCCAGGTGGCATTGACGCTTGCCACCGAATTCGAGAACTACCGGACGTTCACACCGTCGGACAAGGCGGAGCGGGCCCTGGGGATCCTGTTTGACCAGGTCATCGCCTGGTCGGACGCCCTGAGGGCCCTGCGGCCCCGGCCGGACCTGCCCCCCGGCACGTAGAGGCCAGACTCGCGCGCAGCTCCCGGCCAGCGCCGGCAGCTACGGCAGGCGCGAGGGTTGCAGCAGCGTCGGGGTTCCTGCCTGCCCGGGATCCAGCGGCACGGGGCTGATCAGCACGGCCGGCCCGCGGTGCAGCAGGCCGTCCGAGAGCGGCATGCAGCGCACTCCGCCCCGGCCGCGCATGGCGGCGTGCGCCCCGGGCGCGAGCATCTGGTCCATCCAGGCACACGGGTGCGCAGGCCGTCCGGCCCGGAGCCGCACAAGTTCCCCGCGCGATTCCAGCGCGAAGTCCCCGCCGAGCAGCGGAGCCAGCTGGGCCCCCTTGAGGACAACATTGCGCCGGGTCAGCAGCGGGTCAAACGGCTCGACTCCCAGCTCCGCAGCCATCGCCTCGAGGGCTTCGGCGGCGATCAGGGTGACGGCCGCATCCATGTGCGCGGCCTTGCCGAAGAACCGGTCGCCGACGATGCCCTTGCCGGCCACCAGCTCGACCCGCTCGGCGTCTGTCGTGGAGACGTCAGCTGCGCCCTCGCGGGCGCGGCCGAAGTAGGCGTGGGCCGGGGACACGAGCAGGTGAAGGACCTCGACGTCGTACCTGTAGCTTTCGGTCATGCCCCAAAACTATCTCCACGGTCCTGCTGGCGGAAACTACGGTCGAGCACCTGAAGGGGTGCTGCCGCCCGCCAGCCGCAGCCGGCCCACCCGCTCACTGAGGATCCGCTGGGCTTCCCCGGGCAGTCCCACATCGGAAATGAGTTCGTCGGCGTCCTCCAGGGCGGCGATGGTGCTGATGCCCAGGGTCCCCCATTTGGTGTGGTCGGCGAGTACTACGACCCGGCGGGCGGCGGCGACGAAGGCACGGTCCGTCTCGGCCTCCAGCACGTTCGGGGTGGTGAACCCGGCGTCGGCATCCACGCCGTGGACGCCCAGGAACAGCACGTCCAGGTGCAGCTGCTTCAGCGAGGACGTGGCGAGCGGCCCCACCAGGGCGTCGGAGGGCGTGCGCTCGCCGCCGGTGAGGATCACGGTGGAGGGGGAGGAACTCTGGTGGAACACGTCTGCGATGCGCACCGAATTGGTGACCACGGTGATCCGGGGGCCGGCGGAGAGCAGCTGCGCCAGCGCCCAGGTGGTGGTGCCCGCGCTGAGCCCCACGGCCATGCCCTCGCGGACCTGGGCGGCCGCCTCATGCGCGATCGCCATCTTCTCGTCCTGCAGTTGCGTGACCTTCAGCTCGAAACCGGGCTCGTGGGTGCCCACGCCGCCGGGGATCTTCGCCCCGCCATGGATCTTCTCCACGGCGCCCGCGGCATCCAGCGCCTCGATGTCCCGCCGGACCGTCATGAGGGACACGCCCAGTAGCTTCGCGAGGTCCGTGACGCGGACAATGCGCTCACGCTGGACCTCCGCGATGATGGCCGAATGGCGGGCTGCGGCTAGCATTCTGCGTCCTTCGTGGGTGCTGACGGGGAAATAGGGTGAGGACGACGGCGACTGGGCTGGCCTCCTGCGTCTATCCTAACTTCCGCGCACCGCCAAACACACAGAATTCCTGCTTTATTTTGTTCTCTATTGTTTGAAAATGTTTTATCGTGTAAAACTGAAACCATGACGCGAACCACGACGACCCGGCTGGCCGACGGCCGCGCGATTCTCTACTTTGACGACGCCGGCACCGCCGAACGCCCCGCGGAATCCCTCGTGGACCACCGGGACCTGCCGGCGCGCCCCGAACCCGGCCAACTGCGCTTCGATGCGCTCAGCCGCGAATGGGTCGCCGTCGCCGCGCACCGGCAGTCGCGGACCCACCTGCCGCCGGCAGACCAGTGCCCGATCTGCCCGACGACGCCGGCCAACCAGACGGAAATCCCGGCACCGGACTACGACGTCGCCGTCTTCGAAAACCGCTTTCCCTCGCTCGGCCCCGCCACGCACGACGTTCCCGCGGCGCCCGGCTGGGGGACCACCGGCCCCGCCGTCGGCCGCTGCGAAGTGGTGGCCTTCACCCCGCAGCACACCGGATCCTTCGCCGAACTGGGCTGGCGGCGCACCCGAACGGTGATCGACGCCTGGGCACACCGGACGTCGGCCCTCAGCGACCTGCCCGGCATCCGGCAGGTCTTCCCGTTCGAAAACCGGGGTGCCGACATCGGCGTCACCCTGCACCACCCGCACGGGCAGATCTACGCCTACCCCTACATCACGCCGCGCGCCGCGGCCCTGGCCGCCGCGGCCGGCGAATACGCCGGCGCCTCGGACGGATCGTCGACCCTGACGTCCTCGCTGCTCCGGGCCGAACGCGGCGACGGCAGCCGGATGGTGCTCGAAGGCGAACACTTCAGCGCCTACGTCCCCTTCGCGGCCCGCTGGCCGCTGGAAGTCCATCTCGTCCCGCACCGCGAGGTCCCGGACCTCGCCGCCCTGAACGGGGCGGAACGGGACGAACTGGCGGTGCTCTACCCCGAACTCCTCAAGCGCTTTGACGCCCTGTATCCGACGCCGACCCCCTACATCGCGGCCTGGCACCAGGCCCCGCTGGAGCCGGCCATGCGCCGGGCCGGCCATCTGCACCTGCAGCTGACTTCGCCCCGCCGCGCCGCCGACAAGCTCAAGTACCTGGCCGGCTCCGAAGCCGCCATGGGCGCCTTCATCAACGACACCACCCCCGAATCCGTCGCTGCCCGGCTGCGCGAAGTGGCCGGTGGAGTGGCCCGCGACGCCGCCTCCGCCCCGGCCGGCGCCGGAACCCGCACCGCACTGACCCCGGAAGGCGCCCCCGCATGAACACGACCACACGCACCGACGCCGGGACCGGCGGCCTGCCCGACAGTCTGACCAGCCGTTTCGAGGCGACCTTCGGCGCGGCCCCGGACGGTATCTGGGCCGCCCCCGGCCGGGTGAACCTGATCGGCGAACACACCGACTACAACGAGGGCTTCGTCCTGCCGTTCGCGATCGACAAGCGGGCGACGACGGCGGTCCGGCTCCGGGGCGACTCCACCGTCCGGCTAATCTCCACCGTCGGGGACCAGGGGCTCGTCGAAGCCGACGCCGCCGCCCTGGCCCCGGGCACCGTCATCGGCTGGGCCAAGTACCCCCTCGGTGTGGTCTGGGCCCTGCAGCAGCATGGCATCGAGGTCCCCGGTTTTGACCTCCTGCTCGACTCCGACGTCCCGCCCGGCGCGGGGCTGTCCTCCTCGCACGCGATCGAGTGCGCCGTCGTCACGGCATTGAACGAACTCACCGGCGCCGGGCTGACCGCCGAGGAGATGGTCACCCTCACCCAACATGCCGAAAACGTCTTCGTCGGCGCACCCACCGGCATCATGGACCAGTCGGCGTCGCTGCGCGGCGCGAGCGGCCGGGCCGTTTTCCTCGACTGCCGCGACCAGTCCGTGGAACTCGTGCCGTTCCAGGCGCAGGAGCACGGCCTAGTGCTGCTGGTGATCGACACAAAGGTCTCGCACTCGCACGCAGACGGCGGCTACGCCTCCCGCCGCGCGTCCTGCGAGCTCGGAGCCGAGGTCCTGGGCGTGAAGGCCTTGCGGGATTTCGGTGTCGCGGACCTCGTGGAGGCCAGCGGGCTGCTCGATCCGGTGACCTTCCGGCGGGTCCGCCACATCGTCACCGAAAACGACCGCGTGCTGCAGACCGTGGCCACCCTCCGGTCCGAGGGCCCGGCCGGAATCGGCCGCCTGCTCGATGCCAGCCACGCCTCCATGCGGGACGACTTCGAGATCTCCTGCCCCGAACTGGACCTCGCCGTGGACACGGCCCGCAGCCACGGCGCCATCGGCGCGAGGATGACCGGCGGCGGTTTCGGCGGCTCGGCGATCGCCCTCACCCCGGTGCAGCACGAGCAGCAGGTCCGCGACGCCGTCGTCCGCGCCTTCGCCGGCGCCGGCTTCACTGCGCCGGACATCTTCACCGTCACCCCGGCCGCCGGAGCCGAGCGCGTCCGATGAGAATCCTGGTCACCGGCGGCGCCGGCTACATCGGCTCGCACACCGTCCTGTCACTGCAGCAAGCCGGCCACGAGGTAGTGGTCATCGACAATCTGGTGAACTCCAGTGCGGAATCATTGCGCCGGGTAGCCGAACTCAGCGGCACGCCTGCAGTTTTCCACCGTGCGGACCTCGTGGACGAGTCCGCCGTCGACGCCGTCTTCGCCGGGCACGCGATCGACGCCGTCATCCACTTTGCCGGGCTCAAGGCGGTCGGCGAATCCGTCCGGGAACCTCTGCACTACTACTACAACAATCTCGTCGGCACCCTGAACCTGCTCCGGGTCATGGACCGCCGTGGAGTCCGTTCGATCGTCTTCAGCTCCTCCGCCACCGTCTACGGAGAGCACAACCCGGTCCCGTACCTCGAGAAGATGGAAATCGGGGCCAACAACCCCTATGGCCGCACCAAGGAACAGGTCGAGGACATCCTCGCGGACCTCGGTGCCGCCGACAGTCGCTGGCAGATCGCGCTGCTGCGCTACTTCAACCCGGTGGGCGCCCACCCGTCGGGCCGGATCGGCGAGGACCCGCAGGGCGTTCCCAACAACCTCGTGCCGTTCATCGCCCAAGTCGCGGTGGGCCGGCGTGAGAAGCTCATGGTGTTCGGCGGCGACTACGACACCCCGGACGGGACCTGCCAGCGGGACTACATCCACGTCGTCGACCTCGCCGACGGCCACGTCGCCGCGCTGGACCACATCACGGGCCGCCCCGGGGTCTACCGCTGGAACCTGGGCTCCGGGAAAGGCTCCTCGGTACTGGAGGTGCTGCGCGCCTTCGAAAAGGCCGCCGGCAAGAGAATTCCCTACGAGATCACCGGACGCCGCTCCGGGGACCTGCCCGCGTTCTGGGCCGATGCGTCCTCGGCACTGGCCGACCTCAGCTGGTCCACCACCAGGACGGTGGACCAGATGTGCGAGGACCACTGGCGCTGGCAGAAGAACAACCCGCAGGGCTACTGAACTCCGGCCCCCGGGCAGCCGCAGGACTGCCGGATCCGCAGCTCGGTGGGGAAGATGCGGTGCTCCGCTGGCTCCCCGCGGCGCGCCCCGAGGAGCGCGCTGACGGCCGCTTCCGCCATCACCCGGACCGGCTGCTCCACGGTCGTGAGGGCGGGCCAGCTGTATTCGGCCTCGGCCGAGCCGTCGAAGGACGTCAGGGCGATGTCGCCCGGCGCGGTGAGGCCGGCTTCGTGGATGGCGCGCAGGATGCCGATCGCCTGCATGTCCGAACTGGCGAAAATGGCCGCCGGGCGGTTCGCCGAGGCGAGCAGCCTTTGGCCGGCGGCATAGCCCCCGTCCCGACTGAAGGTGCCACGGACGACCGGACCCTCCGGCAGCCCTGCCGCGGCAAGGGCCTGCAGCCAGCCCTCTTCCCGGAGGTCGTAGTCCTGGGAAACGTTGGTGCCCATGGCGAGGGCGATGTTGGTGTGCCCGTGTCCGATCAGGTGTTCCACCGCCATCCGTGCGCCGGCTGCCAGGTCCACACCCACGCTGTTGAAGCCGGGGGCCTTGCCGCCGTGGTTCAGGAGCACCGCGGGAATCTCACCCGATTCCAGTGCCTCGAGGTCCGGTTCAAACAGCACACTGGCGAGAACCACTCCGTCCACCTGGCGGGAGGCGAGGTTGCGGATGTTCCGGCGTTCCTTGGCCAGGTTTCCGTCCGAGTTGGTCAGCAGCAGTGCGTAGCCGCGTGCGGCGGCGGCGTCCTCGACGGCATGGGCCAGCAGCGAGAAGAACGGGTTGGTGTTGTCCGGGATGACCAGGCCGATCGTCTCGCTGGAGCCCAGCTTCAGCGCCCGCGCCGCAGCGTTCGGCCGGTAGCCCAGGATGCGGATTGCATCCTGGACCTTCGCTTCCGTCGCGGGGGCCACCTTCTTCGGCCCGCCGTTGACGACATAACTGACGACGGCGGTGCTCACGCCCGCGTAGCGGGCGACGTCCTTGCGGGTCACCGGGCCGCGGGGGGTGTGCACTGCCGAAGTCGTCATGGAGTCCATGCTAGCTAGCTGCGGGGCGGCGCGCCGCCGAAATCGCGGATCGGCAGGCGTTCACCGTTGCGCTGGGCGGAGGCGTGCGCCACGATGCCGGGCAGCGTGAAGCGCGCCGCCACCCAGGCGTTGACCGGCGGGAGGGACCCGCTGTTGACCGCGGTCACGAAATCGTCCACGAGGAACTGGTGGCTCCCCTCGTGCCCGTTCGGCGCACCCCGGTATTCCTCCGGCAGCCGGCTGCTGTCGTGCACCGGCGCCAGCCCGGAGATGAAGGCGTCCCGCAGCTCGGGGGCGACGTCCGACAGGGACGGATCGTCCAGCGGAATGCTGGGCCGGGTTTCCAGCCGGGCCGAGACGTCGTGGACCGCTTTCTTGTCCTGCCACACGCTGACGGTGGCGAGCTGTTCGAAGCTGGCCTCGGTTCCGAAGAAACGGAAGCGGGATTCGCGGATGTGCGAGGGGTAGCCCACGCGGCGCATTTCATTGGTGCGCATCACCCCTCCGTCGTTCAGTTCGAAAAGGGCCGTGGCGTTGGAGAAATCGTTGCCGAACATGCTGACGTCCTTGTCG
>NZ_MQTS01000036.1:45599-56803 GCF_020532825.1 Arthrobacter sp. SO3 | reverse complement strand
GCCCAGGACCCCGCCGATGGCGTGGGTGGGGTAGAGCATGGGCGGGTAGCTGGCTGTTTCCTTCCAGCGCTCGCCGCCGCTGTACTGGTAGGCCTCGTAGAAGCCGAGGTCCATGTCGTGGACGTAGTCGCCTTCGGCATAGAAGATCCGGCCGAAGCTGCCGGCCGCGTGCTGGTCCCGCACGTAGACCGTCGCGGGGTTGTAGTAGCTGGTCTCGCCCATGGCGTACACCAGCCCGGTCTCGCGGACCGTCTCGATGATGCGGGCAATCTCCTCCTCGGTGATGGCCATGGGGACCGCCGAATAGACGTGCTTGCCGGCCCGCAGTGCCTGCAACACGAGCGGACCATGGGTCCAGCGCTGCGTGAAGATGGCGACGGCGTCGACATCGGAGGCCAGCAGGTCCTCGAAGCTGGCCATGGTGCCGTCCAGTGCCCACTGCCCGCGGGCAGCTTCGGCACGCTCCGGACGTTCGTCGACGGCGAATACCTGGCTGACGCCGGGGTGGAGCTTGAAGAGGTGGGCGAAGTGGCCGCCGAACTGGCCGACCCCGACAACCCCGATGGAAAACGTCATTGTTACCTGTCCCGATCTGCCCGGAGAGCCGGACGCTGTGCCCGCGCGGGCATCCGGCAACAGCGTCCCACGGACGATCTACTCGAGTCAATAGTTACTGACTGGTACAAGAAAAATGCCGTATTTCCCTGAACAATCTCTTGCCACCCCGAATCTACTCGTGTAGATTCGCTTCCAGCTGTTACCCACATCACACCCACCAGGAAGAGTCAACGATGACTACCATCACCAAACTTCCGGATCCCGTGGCTGGCGGATCCAAGCACCCCCAGCGCGGGAAAAATCCCCGGCCCGGCCGGGGACGCCGGCTCGGCGACCTGCGGATCGCGCTGCTGTTCATCCTTCCGGCCATGGTCGGCTTCGTCGCCTTCTTCCTGATCCCCACGATCCGCGGCATCTACCTCAGCTTTACCGAGTACAGCGTCCTGGGGGATCCCACCTGGATCGGCACCAAGAACTACACCGCGATCTTCGCGGACGAGCTGTTCTGGAATGCCATGGCCGTCACCGTCCAGTACGTCGGCCTGAACATCGGATTCCAGACCGTCATCGCCCTCGGGCTGGCGCTCCTGATGCACCGGGTGGCCAAATCCACGCTGATCCGGGGCGTCCTCCTGCTGCCGTTCCTCGTCGCCAACGTGATCGTCGCGCTGCTGTGGTTCTGGATGCTCGACTACCAGATCGGCATCGTCAACGAGATCATCAACTGGTTCGGCCTGCCCCGCATCGCCTTCTTCGGCAGCGAACAGTGGGCCATCCCCACCATCGCCGGCGTCAACGTCTGGCGGCACATGGGCTATACGGCCCTGCTGATCTTCGCCGGCCTGCAGTCCATCCCCAGCCATGTCTACGAGGTCGCGTCCCTCGACGGCGCATCCCAAACCCGGACCTTCTGGAGCATCACCATGCCGCTCCTGCGCCCCGTGCTGGTGCTGGTCCTGGTGGTCACCGTGATCGGGTCCTTCCAGGTCTTCGACACCGTGGCCGTCACCACCGGCGGCGGCCCCATCAACGCCTCCCGCGTCATCCAGATGTACATCTACCAGAAGGCCTTCGGTGAATCCGACTTCGGCTACGCCTCGGCCCTGTCCGTCATTCTCTTCGTCATTCTCGCCCTCGTGGCCTTCATCCAGATGAAGTTCCTCAAGGGCAACGAATCGGATCTGGACTAAGGAAAACCAGCCATGACAACCTCCGCACTCTCCCGCAAGACACCCGGCAGCAATCCAGCCAGCAAGCCCGCCCGGCAGGGCGTCCACAAGAAGCCCTTCAACTGGCGCCGCGCCGGGGCCTGGACCCTCGTCGTCGTCGCCATCATCGTCACGGTGGCACCGTTCCTCTGGATGCTCCGCACCGCGCTCTCCAGCAACGCCTCGCTCGCCTCCAACGCCAGCAACCTGCTGCCGGCGGACTTCAGCCTCGGCGCCTTCAAGCGGGTCCTCGGGCTGCAGACCCCCGAGGAGGCCATCGCCGAGGGCGGCTCCGGCGCCGCCATCAACTTCTGGCTGTACCTGCGCAACTCCATCATCTTCGCCTCCGTCACCACCGCCGGGCAGGTGTTCTTCAGCGCCATGGCCGCCTACGCTTTCTCCAGGCTCCGCTGGCCGGGCCGGAACGTGGTCTTCGGCCTGTTCCTGGCCACCATGATGGTCCCGCCGATCTTCACCGCCCTGCCCAACTTCCTGATGATCAAGAACCTGGGCCTGCTCAACACCTTCGCCGGACTGGCCCTGCCCTTCCTGTTCATGACGCCCTTCGCCATCTTCTTCCTGCGCCAGTTCTTCCTCTCCATGTCCCGCGAAGTCGAGGAAGCCGCCATGCTCGACGGCGCCAAGCACCTGCGGATCTTCTTCCAGATCGTGCTGCCCAACGCCGCCGCCCCGCTGGCCACCCTGGCCCTGCTGACCTTCATCGGCCAGTGGAACGAATACTTCTGGCCGCTGCTGGTGGGCCAGGACGAAAGCGTCCGCGTCCTCACCGTGGGACTGGGCGTCTTCAAATCACAGTCCCCGCAGGGCGCCCCCGACTGGTCCGGCCTGATGGCCGCGACCCTGATCGCCGCACTGCCCGTCCTCCTGCTCTTCATCGCCTTCGGCAAGCGGGTGGTCAACTCCATCGGCTTCTCCGGCATCAAATAACCGCCCGACCGACGCACCCGCACACCGCACAACCACCCTGCACAGCCCTGAAAGGTTCACCATGAAGAAGACCCTCGGCGCCGTCGCTGCCGCCGCAGCCATCGCCCTCTCCCTGTCCGCCTGCGGCGGTTCCGCCCCCGCCGCCGAAGCCAAGGGTGAAATCAACTACTGGCTCTGGGACGCCAACCAGCTCCCCGCCTACCAGCAGTGCGCCGACGATTTCACCAAGGCCAACCCGGACATCAAGGTCAAAATCACCCAGCGCGGCTGGGACGACTACTGGACCACGCTGACCAACGGCTTCGTCGCCGGCACCGCCCCGGACGTCTTCACCAACCACCTCTCCAAGTACCCCGAGTACGCGGCGAAGAAGCAGCTGCTTTCCCTGGACGACGCCGTTGCCAAGGACGGCATCAAACTCGACAGCTACACCAAGGGCCTGCCCGAACTGTGGGTCGGCCAGGACGGCAAGCGCTACGGCCTGCCCAAGGACTGGGACACCGTCGGGCTGTTCTACAACAAGGCCATGACCGACTCCGCCGGCCTCACCGCCGAGCAGATGGCGAACCTGGACTGGAACCCGCAGGACGGCGGCAGCTACGAGAAGGCGATCGCCCACCTGACCGTGGACAAGAACGGCGCGCGCGGCGACGAAGCCGGCTTCGACAAGAACAACGTCGCGGTCTACGGCCTCGGCCTCGCCGGCGGCGGCTCCGGCCAGGGCCAGACCGAGTGGAGCTTCCTGACCGCGACCACCGGCTGGACCCACACGGACCAGAACCCGTGGGGCACCAAGTTCAACTACGACGACCCCCGCTTCCAGGAGACCATCGCCTGGTGGGCCGGCCTGATCGAGAAGGGCTACATGCCCAAACTGGAAACCACCGTGGGCGCCAGCCTCGCGGACAACTTCGGCGCAGGCAAGGCCGCGATCAACACCACCGGCGACTGGCTGATCGGCCAGTACCAGAGCTACAAGGGCGTGGAAACCGCGTTCGCCCCCACCCCCAAGGGCCCCGAAGGCAAGCGCGCCAGCATGTTCAACGGCCTCGCCGACTCGGTCTGGGCGGGCAGCAAGAACCCTGCGGCCGCGGTCAAGTGGGTCGAATACCTCGGTTCCACCGCCTGCCAGGACGTCGTCGCCAAGAAGGCCGTCGTCTTCCCGGCCCTCACCAGCTCCTCCGAGATCGCCGCCAAGGCTTTCGCGGACAAGGGCACCGACGTTTCCGCCTTCACCACCCACGTCAAGGACGGCACCACGTTCCTCTTCCCGATCGCGGATAAGGCCGCCAAGGTGGACGGAATCATGAAGCCGGCCATGGACGCCGTCCTCGCGGGCAAGAAGCCGGCCAGCTCCCTCACCGAAGCCAACAACCAGGTCAACGCCCTCTTCAAGTAGGGCCCACCCGCCCCGGATGCCGCCGCTACCTCCTCGCGGCGGCGGCATCCGGCATTTCCCCCTTGAATTCCCTGCGACCCCGCGGCCCACGGTCCCGGACGCGCCCCGAACCACCGAAAGAGAACAGCCATGGATCCCCTGTACCTCCGCTCCGCCAGCACCAGCCTGGTGATCAGCTTCGACAGCGGAGAGGCCGAGGTCATCCACTGGGGCGCCGATCTGGGCCCCTCCCTTCCGGACCTGGCCATCCTCGGCGCCCCGGTCCCGCACTCCGCCGCCGACGCCGCCGTCCCCGCCGGGGTCCTGCCGCAGGCCTCCTCCAGCTGGCGCGGCCGCCCCGGCCTGCGCGGACACCGGATCGCTGACGGCGTTCCCGGCTACGACTTCTCCGTCCGGCTCCGCGTGGCGGAGGTGGCAGCGGACGGCGCCGGCGCCGTCGTCATCATCCAGGCGGACGCCGACGCGGGGATCCGCGTCTCGTCCGTCCTCACACTGCACGACGGCGGCCTGCTGGAACTGCGCCACACCGTCACCAACACCGGAACCTCGCCCTACCAGCTCGACGAACTGGCGACGGTGCTCCCGGTGGCCCCCGACGCCGTCGAACTCCTGGACCTGACCGGGCGCTGGTGCCGGGAACGCCACCCGCAGCGCCGTGCCATCCAGCAGGGCACCTGGGTGCGCAGCGGACGGCACGGCCGCACCGGCCACGACGCCTCACTGCTCTTCGCCGCGGGATCCGCCGGCTTCGGCAACCGCCACGGCAAAGTCTGGGCCACCCACCTGGCCTGGAGCGGCAACCACGAACAGTTCGCCGACAGCGCCGCCGACGGGCGGACCATGATCGGCGGCTCCGAACTGCTGGGCCCGGCCGAGGTCGTCCTCGCCCCCGGCGGCAGCTACACAACGCCCGCTCTGTTCGCCGCCTACTCGGACCGCGGCCTGGATGGCATCAGCGAATCCTTCTACGCCTGGTTCCGGAACCGGCCGCACCACGTGCTGCCAGCACCGGGCGCGCGTCCCGGCCTCTCCGGCGCCGGCAAACCGCGCCCGGTGGTGCTGAACACCTGGGAGGCCGTGTACTTCGACCACAACCTCGCCACCCTGATTCAGCTCGCTGATTCCGCCGCCGAGCTGGGCGTCGAACGGTTCGTGCTCGACGACGGCTGGTTCCGCGGCCGCCGCGACGACCACGCCGGCCTCGGCGACTGGTACGTCGACGAGTCGATCTGGCCGTCCGGACTCACGCCGCTGATCGACGCCGTGACCTCCCGCGGCATGGAGTTCGGGCTCTGGGTGGAGCCGGAGATGGTCAACCTGGACTCCGACATCGTCCGGGCGCATCCGGAGTGGATTGTCGGCCCCTCAGTGCAGAGTTACAAGGACGGCGGGCGGCTGCCGCTGGAGTGGCGCCACCAGCACGTCATCGACCTCGTCAACCCCGAGGCCTGGCAGTACATCTACGACCGCGTGGATGCGCTGCTGCGCGAAAATAACATCAGCTACCTCAAATGGGACCAGAACCGGGACTCGGTGGAGCACGGCCACGCCGGCCGTGCCTCGGTGCACCAGCAGACCCTCGCCGCGTACCGGCTCTTTGACGCGCTGCGGGCCGCGCACCCCGGCGTCGAGATCGAAAGCTGCTCCTCCGGCGGAGCCCGGGTGGACCTCGGCATCCTGGAGCGGACGGACCGGATCTGGGCCTCGGACTGCAACGACGCCCTGGAACGGCAGACCATCCAGCGCTGGACTGGGCTGGTGGTCCCGCCGGAGCTCGTGGGCGGCCACGTCGGCCCCACCACCTCACACACGACCGCCCGCACCCACGACCTGTCCTTCCGCGCCATCACCGCCCTGTTCGGGCACTTCGGGATGGAATGGGACGTGCGGCAGGTCCAGGGCGCGGAGCGCGAGGAGCTCAAGCGGTTCATCGGGATCTACAAGGAGCACCGCGGCCTGATCCACTCCGGCCGGATGGTCCGCGCCGACGTCGCGGATGACTCCCTGATGCTGCACGGCGTGGTGGCTGGTTCGGCTGGCGCCGCGGCCGGTCCTGCGGCTAACGGATCAGCCGGCGGCCCGGCCGTGCCGGGCTCGACGGCGGCGCTGTTCGCCCTGGTCAGCACCCGCACCTCAGCCGCGGAGCAGCCCGGCAGGATCGCCATCCCGGGTCTTGCCGCCGACGCGGACTACCGGGTGGAGGCGATCTTCCCCGACCCGGGCGACGCCGACTACGCCCGCACCTTCACCCAGGTCCAGCCGCCGGCGTGGCTGGCATCCGGGGCCACCGCGAACGGCCGTTTCCTGGCCGAAGTGGGCCTGCCTATGCCGGTCCTGAACCCGGAACACGCCCTGCTGCTGAAGGTCACCACGGCCTGAGCCCCGGGTCCCCGCCCATCGGTTGCGCCGTAACCACCCTGTTGACCGCAGTCACCGACGACCGGCCGCTATGCCGGGATCGGCTACTGCCAGGCCCGCACATAGTCCACCTTCATGCTGCCCCGCTCGCCGAAAACCTGCGAACCCACCGAAACGCCCACATTCAGGAGCAGATAATGGGGGCTGTTGCCGTCATTCGTGGCGTAGGAGTGAACGAGCCGGCCGTCATAGTAGATGTCGTTGGCTCCGGTCTTCCGGTGCAAACCGTACGTGTGGTACGCCCCGGCCCAGCAGGCGGAGTCCGGCCGGTTTTTCGAACCCTCCGCTGAGTGATAGACGCTCCACATATCACCGGCAAGGGCCTCCGCGATGTCGATTTCGCCGGTATGGGGAAACCGCTGCCCCGCTGTCCACCATGCCGTCCAGTTGTGGATCGTGCTGCTGCAGGTTCCCGGGAAGTAGATCCGCGCTTCGACGAAGCCGCTGGTGAACTCGAAGCCCACATGCCCGGGTACACCGTCCTTGGGATTGGTGGAGAGAAGTGCGCCGGACTCGGCATCGGTGAGTTGGAGAACTGCTTCGCCGTTGGCAACCTTCACGTTGCTCGAACAGGTCTTGACGTTGTTCATCACCGATTTGGGGTTGCAGTCATTGAACCAGTAAGGAGTCCAGGATGCTGTGTTCAGGGTCTCGAACTCATCGTCGAAGACCAGGTGCCACGAGCCGCGAACGCCGAGCGGAACCCGCCGCGTTGTGTCCAGGACCGGCGTGACGGCCAGCGAATCAGCTCCAGCGGGATTGCCGGAAGGTCCTTCGGCGGAAGTGTCTGTACCGTGGTCAGGAGGTGGCGCTTCCGTCGGGATGCCTGCCCCGCTCTCGGATGAAGGCGACTCCACCGGCACGTCAGCTCCCGGGGCGCTGGAGAGCGCGGGATCGACTGCGGCAGATTCTGATGCGGTGTTTCCCGAGCCAGAAGATGGCTGCGGAATGGGGAATGCAGTCTGAGCTGCACTTGCTGACAGCCCGGTAAGGATGAGAAGGCCGCACAGCCAGTGTATTGAGCGGCCCTTCGTGGAAAAACGACGCCCCGGGTCAGGGCCGGGACGGAATGCTGCCGTTGCGGTGGTCCCCTGACGGCCGGTGCCCACCCTGTGGCGCGCTGCGAGGGCTGGTTGCACGTTGGTCCTTCCATTTACGACCCGGCAGGCAGCCTGATCCTCTTCTTTCGGTTCAGGCTATAGGCAGGGCTGCGGCGGGGCAGGAGTGCCGGCTACTTATCTATTTGCCTACCTACTCGCGGATGGGCTCTCGGTTCGGCGTCTCGGATTACTTGCTTCGCGTCAGCGACTGAAGCTGGACAACCGAGCTCCAACGGCTGGTATCTCGGTGGATTTGTCTTCCCGCTGAGCCGCCGGTTTGCACCCCCGCGCCACGAAGCTCCCAACTGCTAGGCTCCAGCTATCGGCACCGTCCGGCGCCGATAGCTGGTGCAACAGCGGGGTTGCGAGTGAGGGAGACGCCATGACGGTTGCCGAAATCCAGGTGGACCAGCGCGTGATCGGGATTGACTCCCGTCGTTTCGCTTCCGTGGAGAAGGCGCTGGTGGAGCTGATCACCAACAGCGACGACAGCTACGCCCGGCTGGAGAAGACCGGGCTCCCGGTGACCGGCCGCATCCAGGTTGGCTACGAACGGCACCACACCGGCGCCGTGCTCATGGTAACCGACCAGGCGGAGGGCATGTCCTTCGAAGAGGCAGCCCGCATCCTCACCTACGGCGGCGCGCACAGCCCCCTCTCCCGCGGCGAGGGCAACGGCCGCGGGTACTTCGGCCGCGGCCTCAAACAGGCCATCTTCGGCCTGGGCCACGGCTGGATCGAGACCCTCAAGGACGGCCGGTTCACCCGCATCGACGTCTTCCGCGGTGAGAACGGCGGCTACCTCTACGATGACGGCGAGGAGGACCGCCGGGCGTTTCCCGCGGACTACGCCCGGCTCGGCATTCCGTTTGGCGTCCCCGGGACCGGCACCCGGGTGACAATCGTCGTCGACAATCCCCACGTGACCATCACCCAGCACGCCACCCTGCTGCAGTCCCTCTCGGACAACATCTACCTGCGGGACGTGCTGGGCCGCCGGAAGGTCGAGCTGGTGCAGGGCAGGCCGGGCGGCGGACCACAGGAAGCCGGGCCCAACGGCAGCGAACCTGTCCGCTTCGAGGAACCTCCGGCCATCCTCCTCCTCGGTCCGGAACAGCCGGGCAGCTTCAGCCACGAGGGGCAGGAATATCCGTTCACGCTCACGCTGAAGCGGGCGAAGGATGTGGAGCTGACACTCAAGGGTGATGAACGCACCAACGGGCTGGTGGTCCTGTCCGGGATGGCGGCGCTCGATTGCACCCTGTTCGAGTACGAGAACCAGGTGGGAACGGAGTATCTTTTCGGCTCCGTCCGCTGTGCGGCGCTGACCGAGATGCTGGGCCGCGGCAAGGCGGTCATCAGCGACGAGCGGGAGGGCCTGAACTTCAAGGATCCGTTTGTGGCAGCGTTCTCCCGGGCCGTCAGCGCCATGATCGGCGGCGCCGTGGAAGCTGAGAAGGAGAAACTCACGCACCTGGAACGGGCCACCACCTCCGGCCGCACCGCCGAGATGATCGAACGGCTGCTGCATCACATGAGCGAGGCGGCCGTCGTGGGCCTGGGCATCGAGTCATCCCCGGAAGCCGCCGGCCCCACCCCGGCGGAGGAGGAGCCGCCGGCCGCGCTGCGCTTCACGACACCGTTCTACTATCGGAAACCCGGGCACCCGTTCCACGTTGCCCTGCTGCTCGATGCCGGCCAGCTGCCCGACGGCGAACAGCTCACCTTTGAGCTCGGACTGCCGGCGACGATGCGGATTGAGCCGGCGCCCGTTGCTGTTCCGGTCTCAGCCCTGGCGGGCATCCAGCGGATCGAGTGGACCGTCACGGGGGAACTGCCGGGGGAGCGGGGTGAAATTACCGTCCGGGCCGGCGCCTACTGGGCGTGGTGTGAGATCGTGGTGGCCGAGCACGCCTCGCACCGAAGCGAAAGCCAGCCCCCGCACGCTGCTGTTGTCCGGCCCGCCGGCCACCCCGCTGGGCACCCGCTGGCGCACCGGGTGCCCCGGGACCACGGCGTGGATTTGTTCGTCGGCTACGAGTTCCGCAACCTGCACAACAGCGCCGACCGGGCCATCTACAGCGCCGCAGAGCGAAAAGTCATCATCAACACCGGCGCGCCCACCGTGCGGCTCTACGTCGATGGACGCGGGCGCTTCCGGGACTCCGCGCGGCTGCTGCTCGCCGAGCTCTTTATGGACGTGATCTCAGACGAGCTGGCCCGGCGCCGCATCGAACAGCACGGGCACTCGGGAGACCTCGACGCCTTCCACAGCGCCAAGCGGGACATCATCCGCCGTTACGGCAGCGACATCCATTTGTCCTTCCTGGGCTGATGCACGCTCCCGCATTGCCCCCGCGCCAGCAGTGCAGCGGCGCTAGTGTTGCCTCCGCGCTACCGCTGCAGCGGCAGGTACAAGACCGTGTAGATTCCCAGCCCGGCGAGGACCACAACGCTGCCGGCGATGGCCGCCGTCCCGCGGACATTCGCGGCCATCGCCGCCCCGCCGATGCCGCTGGCATGGTGGTGGTAGCGGCGTCGCTGCGTGAGGGCAATGCCCAGGGCGACCAACAGTGAAGCCGCCACCAGGGTGCCGACAAACCAGCCGTAGTGGGGCACCCAGCGCAGGAAGATGCAGGCAGCTGTGATCAGCGTAAAGGAGGTCCGCCGCCAGGCGAGGTCCGTACGCTCGGGCTGGAGCCCCGGGTCGTTGTGCACCACCGCGCGCTTGGTGTTTGCCATGGCTAGGCCGAGCGCCCGATGACAAAAACAATCAGCACGGCCGCGACCAGCGCTCCGCCGATGGCCAGGATCGGAGCGAGCAGAGGCGCCGGAAGCGGCTCCTGGCGCCGCATGGCCCGTTCCACGTTGAGCCAGCGGAAGAACGATCCGCCGCCGGTGACCAGCCCCAGCAGGAGCAACAGCACGGCGACGGTCTTGCGGAGTTCCGGGCCGAACAGTTCCGACGTGAAGGCCTCGACGGCGATGCCGCCGGCCACCATCGCCAGCGAGGTCCGGATCCAGGCCAGGAACGTGCGCTCGTTGGCAAGCGTGAACCGGGGATCCGGGTCGGTCCCGCCGCCCAGCGCCCGAGCCAGGATCCCCTGGCGGCCCCCGCCCTGGCCTGAATCTGCACCGGCAGCCTCCGTCCCGCTGCTGTCCCCTGCCGCGGTGATGCCGTCCGGTGCGCTACTGGCGCTGGGGGAGGTGTTGTGTGCCTTTTCGTATGCGCTCATGGTGCTTTCAGGATGCCACTCCACGGGAAAATTTCACATTCGGCCCCACCGCTTCGGGGCGGCTCAGTTGTTGTTCTCAGTTGTTTGCGGCCGCGTACAGGTTCAGGCTCGCCGAGAAGACCAGCCAGGAAATGTAGGGCAGCATGAGCAAGCCGGCGGTCCTGCTGATCGGCCCGAAGTGCAGGACGGCGGCTGTTGCTGTCACGGCGTGGGCTCCAATGACCAGCAGCGCCAGCCAGAGGGCGGCCGTCCCCAGCAGCGGGTACAGGCCGAAGAACATTAACGGCCACGCCAGGTTCAACGTGAGCAGGGCGCCGTAGGCCCTGAGCGGATCCCG
>NZ_MQTS01000036.1:0-45573 GCF_020532825.1 Arthrobacter sp. SO3 | reverse complement strand
GGGACGTCCCGCTGCCGCCACACGAGCCACACCGCAACCGCCATGGCCGCATAGAGCAGCAGCCAAACGGAGGCGAAGACCCACGCCGGGGGAGTCCAGGGCGCCTTGGCCGCCAAGGCATACCAGCCGCTGCCGTTCGCCCGGATCGGCAGTGAACCCAGCACCGACACACCCCAGGACACCGCCAGAAAGCCGATCAAGCCCGCGACCTGGCTCCGCCACGGGCGGTCGGCCGCTACTACGGGAGGCGGGACTCTGGTTTCGACGTTCGCAGGCACTGACTCACTGTGGTCAATCGGGGGCGTGCCCGTCAAACTGCGCCGGCGAACCTCGCGCCGCCGCCTTTCGACGCTGCGCAAAATAGTTGGCGCTGCGCAGAATGCCTGTCGCTACCGGAATTCCGCAGCGCACGGTATTCCCCGCAGCACCAGCGCAAATGCGCAGCGAAATTTGCTCCGAGCCCCCGCGGACCCGGCCAGTCCTTCGGAAGAGAGGTCAGGCCCCCGGTACCTGCAGCACATCCACCGCAGCGAGCAGATAGGGCACCGGATCGGGGTCCGCGCCCGCGGCCCACTGCATCCACGCCTCAAAAGTCGCGGCCAGGTAGGCCGCCGACAGGAATCCTGCGGTTCCCTCGGGAACCCCGAGCTCCGCAAGGTACCGCCGCGTCCGCTCGCGTTGAGGTGCCAGTGAATCGTAGCTCCGGCTGGCAAGCTCGGAATGTTCGGCAATCAGGCGCAGCCGCCCGCGCGAGACCGAGAGGTCAGGGATCGCCGACACGCCGGCGACGGCGGCGGCCCGCAGCCCGGCCATCAGGCCGCCGTCGCTTTCGAAGCCGTCCCGGGCCGCTTCGAGGGCCAGTCCGGAGGCCTCGATCACCGGCTCCATGCCGCCCCAGACGAGATCGGCCTTGCTGGAGAAATACCGGTACAGGCTCTTGCGCCCAATCCCCGCCTCGCCGGCGATGTCCGCCATGGAGGTCTGTTCGTAGCCGTTCTCGGCGAAGAGCCGCAGCGCAATGCTGGCGATGGCATCCGGATCGATGGTCGCGGGACGCCCGGCCGAACGCGTGCCGGCGGGCGTGGGGTCTTGCGGCAACATCCCACCAGTATTCACCCTTTCATAATGACACAGCGTGTCATAAGGTGAAAGATGTCAGTATTTGGAAACGTTCGGAAGGACATCATGGGCACCGAAGCTTCATGGCAGGAATCCATTACCGCGGGCCGCTTCGCGGGCAAGACGGTGATTGTCACGGGTGCGGGTTCAGGTATCGGCCTGGCCACGGCCCTGCGCGTTGCCAAGGAGGGCGGCAAGGTGATCGCCGCCGATGTGAGTTCGGAGCGGCTGGACGCCCTGGTCAACGGGAACAGCGGCCTGGATCTGGTCGCGGTGGCCGGTGACATCTCCGATGAAGACACCGTCGCCGCTGTTGTCGCCGCCGCGGGCAGCCGGGTCGACGCGCTCGCGAACGTCGCGGGCATCATGGACCACTTCGCGCCGATCCACGAGGTCGACGACGCCACCTGGGAGCGGGTCTTCCGGATCAACGTCACTGCCCTCATGCGCCTGACCCGCGCCGTCGTGCCGCTGATGCTTGAGGCCGGTTCCGGTTCGGTGGTCAACGTCGCCTCCGAGGCCGGACTCCGCGGCTCCGCCGCCGGCGCTGCGTACACCGCATCCAAGCACGCCGTCGTCGGCCTGACCAAGAACTCCTCGGTGATGTACGGGCCCAAGGGCCTGCGCTTCAACGCCGTGGCCCCCGGCGCCACCATCACCAACATCGAGGCCACCTGGGGTTCCCAGCTGGCGGCCGAACGACTCGGTCCGCTGATGGGTGCGAACATCCCGGCCCCCGCCACCGCGGCGCAACTGGCCGCCTCGATCACCTTCCTCCTCAGCGATGACGGCACCAACATCAACGGCGCGATCCTCGTCTCCGACGGGGGCTGGTCCGCGGTCTAACAGCCGCCCGGCACGACGCAAGTGGACGGCGCCGGGAGCTTCCCGGCGCCGTCCACTTTCATTTGCGCAACCTGGCGCGGGCCCAACTGCACCCGGCAGCCAGGGCTTAGGCCGGCTTCAGCGCCGTCCGCCAAACCGAGACGGCCTTTGCGGTGAAGGTCCAGGTGGCCGTGCCGCTGGCGCCCGCCGTAGCCTGCACCTGGTCGGCCTGTTCCGCGATTTGTGAATCCGGGGCTTCCCACCGCTCGGTCCAGCCGCTGGGGGGTGTTGCCGCCGGTGAGGAGCTGTCGAAGCCGACGCCGCCGATCAGCATCGCGTTGTTGCTCGCCGTCGTGATGCTGGGGGCTGTGATGCTGGTCGCCGTATACGTCGTGTTCGTGGCGGTGGCGACCCCGCTGTCCAGAGGTGTGGTGTTGTTGACGCCTCGGTACGCGGTGACTCCGCCGCCCCACTTCACCGCGGTGCTCAGCGTCCAGCTGTAACTTGCCGGGTCAGCGGACCCCACCACCTTGTAGTACGCGAACATCCGCGCCCCGGTGCTGATGGAGAGGTTATTGACGATGGCTGTCCAGCCCGCCGGGACAGCGGAGGTCGTCGGATTCTGGTCCGCCGTGAACGATGCGACCAGGACATCGCCGGCTGCGGTGCCGGAGGGCTTGGGCAGCGTGACGGTCGTTGTGGCCGTTGGGTTGCTTGCGGTGGTTGAGGCGCCGGCGGTAATCCCTGATGCGGGCGGCGGGGTGGTGCCCGTGGTGACCGTGATGGTCTTGCTGGCCGACGTCGATCCTCCGGCGTTGGTGGCAGTCAGGGTCGCGGTGTAGGTGCCTGCCGTGGAGTAGCTATGCGAGGGATTCTGCGTGGTGGAGGTCCCGCCGTCCCCGAAGGCCCAGGCCCATGAGGTCGGTGAACCCGTGGACGTGTCCGTGAAGGCCACGTTCAAGGGGGCAGTCCCCGAGGTCGGAGATGCGGTGAACGAGGCTGCCGGTGCTGCCGGCGGCGGCGGTGTTCCCCCGCCCAGGGCGCGGTAGGAGAACCAGTAGCGCTTGGTCGCGTTGTTGCTGGCCAGCACCACGAGGCCGGTGCTGCTGTCCACACTCTGCTTGGTGGTGGTCACATCGTTCATATTGGCGGACGAGCCGTCCTGGATAACCGGCGTGCCGCGGCCGGATGCGAAGACCGGGTTGTCCATGGAGGCCGTCTTTTCATAGATGGCGCCGGGAATGCCGGAGTAGGCACAGCCGCTGACGCCGGTGCCGGGGGCCGTGTGGAACGCATGGACCAAGTTGTTTTGCGTATCCAGGATGATCTGCGGGCGGGACACGCAGTCCCCGATCGTGGCGATCGTGGATTGGGAGAACGAGCCGGTTCCGGGCTTGAAGACCAGCAGCAGCAGTTCCGGCAGGCTCTTGTTGGTCGAGGTGTCGTTGAGGCTGGTTTTGATCGCAGCGAAGACCCGGCCGGAGTTGTCCGACTGAAGGGACTTGAGGTTCAGATGGTCGTCGGCGAGCTTGTTGCCCTTGACGGCATCCTGGACTTTCCACGAGGACGTCGCGGTGGGGCTGGTCCCGTCGGTGCGGGTGGCCCAGCGGACGGAGCCCGTGAGCTGGTCGCTCCACATGACCCCGATCTTGTTGCTGCCGTAGGCCACGACCGCCGAAATGTCATCCGGCGCAGGGTGCGGGTTGGAGACCGGGATCACGAACGGCGAGCCCCAGCTGGTCCCGTCGGGTGCGGACTTGTTGACGTAGACGGTGTTGGTGAAGCCGCTGGTCGAATTGCCGGAGACCTGGGTCCAGGTGGCCCAGATCGCGCCGGTGGTGTCCCGGTCGATCGTCATCGACTCGCTGCTGTTGTTCATGATGGTGGTCGGGAAGCCGCTGTCCAGGCTGAACTTCCCGCCCGAGAAGCTGTAGCGGTACAGCTTGGCCGGCTGGCCCGAGACCGACGCCTTCGGCGATGTGTCGCTGGACACGGTGACGACGTGGGAGGCGATATAGAGGTGGGTGCCGTCCCAGAGCGTGTCTGCCAGGGTGCTGGCGCGGGTGTCGTTCGTGACGCCGGTGCTGACCCAGGTCTTCGTGGGGACGTCCAGCCGGTAGATCTGCCAGCCCGTGCCGGAGGTCCACATGTCCGCCCACCACGATCCGCCATTGAACCAGAGCTTGCTCTGCGGCTTGTCCGAAGTCGGCGGGTTGCTCACTCCCGTGTAGCTGATGCTGGGATAGCCGTAGTCACTCGCCGCCGAGGCGCTGGTTGAGAATCCCAGCAGGCCCCCGGCCGCAACTAATGCCATTACCACTACCTGGCTAAGCCAGCGGGCTGTTCTTTTCATCTTGATCGCCGATTCCTTCATGCGTTTGATCGCCGTTTCCATGGTGAGTTTACAGATGTCTCCCGAATTGGTGATGTTTACCGCTCGCTTCGGAAGTGAAAAAGGTTCTTTCTCCTTCTTGGAGCTATTCGTTCTTTCCTGGCGGAGAAAAGACTGTCATGGAATACGCGATCTGCCCCGGCGTGCCAGCCTGAACTGCCCCAGGGATCCCGTTCCCCCCGACCCCGCAGCCGCCGTGGAAACTGCGCTTTGGCTGCGGCATACGCCGGCACTAGACCTTGCCATCCCGTCGGCGTACGGTTCCAGTATCGGGACAAAAACACGGAAACTCAACGGAAATTAGCCCTATCGCGGCTGACCGAGTACACCGTTCGCCAATGACTCGTGGTTCCCCGAGTAGGCCGCCCCGCAGACCCAAGTAGAGGCATGGGCATCGCACAAGGAGTGGAACGAACAACCAAGTATTAGCCACTCGTGACACAACTTTGGGTGAACTTTAGGCTCTAGGCATAGCCACGGTCCAGTGGCAGCTGGGGTATGGGGTCGGCACAATTTGACGGATTTCTCTGAATCCGTTCTCTAGGTTCTCATTCGCTGAGAGCAGTGCTATCGGCGCCTTGAATTTCATGAAGTGGTGAGGCTTTTGTCTATTCCAAATCTGGTCCCTAATTCGCCATCCGAGCGAATTACCGCCTCACCAAGGGCTTCGGTGAGCGTGGTAATTCCAACACTAAACGAAGAAATGAATTTGCCCTGGGTTCTGCGGCGGATGCCTTCATATGTGGATGAAGTTGTCATCGTGGACGGGCGCTCCCACGACCACACAATCGACGTCGCCCGGGCACTCAGGGTCGACGTCGTCGTGGTGGCTGAACCGCGCAAGGGCAAGGGCATCGCAGTCCGCGCCGGCTTCGCAGCGGCTTCGGGAGACATCATCGTCATGCTTGACGCGGACGGGAGCATGGACCCGCAGGAAATCGGCTGGTTCGTGTCTCCCCTCCAGCATGACTACGACTTCGTCAAAGGCTCACGCTACGTAACCGGAGGCGGGTCGGAGGACCTGACCTGGCTGCGGAACACCGGCAACCGCGTCCTGACGGGGCTGGCGAACACCGTGCTGAGAAGCAACTACTCGGACCTCTGCTACGGCTACATTGCACTGCGCCGGGAATGTCTGGAGGTTCTGGAGTTGGAGTCCGACGGCTTTGAGATCGAGACGGAGCTGATCGTGAGGGCGGCCCGCGCCGGGCTCCGCATTGCGGAGGTGCCAAGCTTCGAACTTGACCGCATCTCCGGGGTCTCAAACCTGCAGACCTTCCGCGACGGCTGGCGGGTTCTGCGCACCCTGGCCAGGGAATGCACAACCTGGGAAGCGCCAACCGCGGGGGCCAGGCCCGAAGCCCTCCGCCGGGTGAAGTACACCTATCCAAACGTCCGGTTTGCCCGAACACCCACGGATCCGCAAAGCGTCCTTACCGTGGCGGAAGGAGCCTAAGGTGCTCGACTTCAATTTCCGACCCTCCGCCTCCGTGGTCATCTGCTCCTACACGGAGCAGCGCTGGGAACTGCTGATGGACGTCATCGATTCCGTCCACGCCCAGACGCTCCAGCCGAAGCAGGTGATCGTTGTGGTTGACCACAACGAGGACCTGTACAAGCGGCTCGTGGCCGCAATACAGGACGTCACCCTGGTGGAGAGCACTGGGCTCCAGGGGCTCTCCGGGGCACGCAACACCGGCGTTGGCCTGGCAACCTCAGAGATCGTGGCGTTTCTGGACGACGACGCCGTGGCGGCTCCCGACTGGCTCGAGAAGCTGACTGCCCTCTACGACGATTCCGACGTCCTTGCCGTCGGTGGCAAGGTTGAGCCGGCATGGGAAGCCGGCCGGCCCGGTCACTTCGGCCCGGAACTGGACTGGATCGTCGGCTGCAGCCACCGCGGTATGCCAAAGGTGGCCTCCGAAGTGCGGAATGTCATCGGCGCAAACATGTCCTTTAGGCTTCAGGTGCTCCAGCAGGTGGGTGGCTTCAACCTCTCACTGGGCCGGCAGGGGACGAAACCGCTGGGATGCGAAGAGACCGAGATTTGCATTCGGGCATCGATCGGTTCCCCGGGTTCGCGCATTGTGTACGAGCCTGCAGCCCTGGTTCATCACTTTGTTCCGGTCCAGCGCGGGACGTTCCGGTACATGCTGGAACGTTCCTGGTCGGAGGGCATTTCCAAGGCCCAGGTCAGCCACGTGGTGGGCCACAAACGGGCCTTGGGCCCAGAGCGGCGTTACGTGCGCAGTGTCCTGCCGCGGGCGGTATTCTCCGGACTGGCGGACTGGAGCCGCGGCGCCGACCCCCAGGGTTTGCGCCGGGCAGGCGCCTACGTGGCGGTTCTGGCGGTCACAGCGGCCGGATACCTCCGCGGCCGCAGGCTTGCCCAGGGCTCAGGATCGCTCCTGGCCGGCTCACCTCCTGTCCCCAATGGCCGCCCTCCCTGGAGGGAAGCCACGTGATCGAAGTTGGAAATGAGTTCGTGGTGGCACCTGAGGACGCAGGACTGGACATTGCACCGTCAATGGGTAGCGAATCGGTGCCCGACTGGGCCGGGGCCCTGTGGGTCGGCGCCGTCGATCTCGATTCGCTTGCGGGCTACACCCACCTCAGGCTCCAGGACTCCATGGGCTATCACCGCGCACGCCTGCTCGTGCGCAGCGGATCGTCCGTGCGCGGGTTCATCGACGTCGACGCGCCAGGCGGCGTCCTGGATTGTGGCGTCCTGGAGTCCGCAGCGGCGGCATTGCCCGCGGCAGTGGCTTCCCCGAAGTCGTCGACGCCGTCGATCACCGTGATCGTCTGCACGCGGGACCGCGCTTCGTTGTTGCGTGGCGCCCTCACCGCGATCCTGCACCTCGATTACCCGGATTTCGACGTCATCGTTGTGGACAACGGGGCAAGCACCGCCGAGACCCGTGACATGGTCCGGGACGATTTTCAGGACCCCCGTTTGACCCTGGTCTCCGAGCCGAGGCCGGGGTTGTCGAGGGCGCGCAACGCCGGCTTGCGCCGTGCGCGTGGAGACATCGTCGCGTTCACGGATGACGACGTCGTCGTGGATGAGTTCTGGCTGCGGGGGATTGCGGCCGGTTTTGAACAGGCCCCCGATGTTGCCTGCGTGACCGGCCTGGTGCCGGCCGGTGAGTTGCGTTCGCCCGCCCAAGGCTACTTCGACGAACGCGTTAACTGGTCCAAGATCATCGCACCGAAGGTCTACTCCATGGCGGACCCTCCCGCCGATCTGCCGACATTTCCGTTTTGCGTAGGGGCCTTCGGCACCGGAGCGAACTTCGCGCTCGATCGACGGACCGCCCTGGCGCTGGGGGCCTTTGATCCGGCGCTCGGTGTGGGGACGCGTACTGGGGGCGGTGAGGACATCGACATGTTTACCCGGGTGATCCTTGACGGGCACTCGCTGGTCGTGCAGCCCTCCGCGATTGTCTGGCACCGCCACCGGGCGGAGCTGGAGGATCTGATCATCCAGGCACGAGGGTACGGCAAAGGGCTCGGATCCTGGCTGACAAAGATTCTCCTGAACCCGCACACGGCACGTCTGGCGATTGCCCGAAGCCCGCAAGGCGCGCTGCATTTCCTGAGAAACGCCCGGAATCACTCGCTGGGGCAAAGTTCGGCGGAGGCGGCGGCACCGGCGCCCCGGGACCCGCAGGTCGCGAAAGCCCTGCGGACCGAACTTCTCGCCGTGGCGCGGGGACCACTCAATTACCTCCTCGAGCGCCGGTCCGGGAAGACATAGACGGGGCTCGGAGTTTCTGGCACGGCCGATGGCACACACACAGTTCCTGGGGGAACGCGTCTCAAGGGGACGCCGACTTCCGCACAGTCCCCGCAGATCGATCAAGGAAGTATCAGCGACATGAGTCTCTTACTCCACGACGAAACACCTACCCCCAAGTCCCCGAAACGATCGGTAGCGGCGCTGAGGGCCGACCGGCCCTGGGACTTTGGGCTGGCGGCGGCCGGTGTCCTGCTCGCCGTCCTTATTCTCTTTGACCTGGGCGGTCCGGTGCTCGCGCCGGTCACGCTCCTGGGCTGTCTCGTGCTGCCCGGATGGGCTCTGGTACGGCGGCTTCCCGACGCCGATCCGGCCGCACGCTTGGTGTGGACAGTGGTGTTGAGTGCGGCCATCTACTCCGTTCCGGCGGTCATCATGGCGTGGACCCACCTGTGGCATCCCCGGCCTGTGGCAGCCGCCATCCTGGTGGCGGCGTCGGCCCTGATCGCTGTCTTTCCCCCTGGGATTGGAACGGGCCGGCATTCAGTTCACGGGCATCCGGCCCGCAGCCGGGCGATTGACTGGCGCTCCGTGCGGACCCTGGAGGCGTTCCGGGGCCGGGGTCCGTCCACCTACGTGCCGTGGGCCGTCCTCGGCTTCGCGATGGTGCTGTGGGGCGTGGCCCTTGCCCTGACGGGCGAAGACCTCGTCGGTACCCGGGGGCTGCTGACAACGTTTCCGCTGATCTGGTACGTCGCCGTCGCCGCCGTCGCCGCGCTGTGCATCTGGGCGGTCGCGGCACGAAAGATGGCGTCCAACAGCTTCCTGGCGGCCGCCACGACCGGGCTCGTCGCCATGCTCTACGCCTCGGCGGCCATGGTGGTCAGTGTTCCCCGGCTTCCCTGGTCCTACAAGCACATCGCGGTGACGAACTACATCGGGGCCACGGGCCAGGTGGATCCCTCGATCGACATCTACAACCGGTGGCCGGGTTTCTTCTCGGTCAGCGCCTTTATGGGCGAAGTTGTCGGCTACCACAACGCTGTGGACTACGCGGCTCTGGCGGAGTTCGGTTTCGCCATGCTGGACGTCGTGATCGTTCTGGCCATCGCGCGGACCCTCACGTCCAACCCGCGGATCTACTGGACCGCGACCCTGGTCTTTACCCTCACCAACTGGGTAAACCAGAACTACTACTCACCCCAGGCCTTTTCCTACACCCTCTACCTGACGATGTGCCTGATCGCACTGACCTTCCTCCGCGGCACACCGGTCCGCATCGCCACCATGGTGGAGGGCCGGCTGCAGAGACTGCAGGAGCGGTTCAAACGGGGGCTCGCGGCTGCCCCGCAGGTTGAAGCTGCCCGCCCGGGCCGTGCCATGGTCCTGCCGGCGGCGCTGACGATTCTCCTCCTGCAGGCCGTGACGGTTGTGAGCCATCAGCTGACGCCGTACATGGCCATCCTGTCGCTACTCCCGCTCTTCGTCTTCGGCTACTTCAGGCCCAAGTGGATCGGTCCGGTGCTGGCGCTCATGGCGTTCGCATACCTTCTGCCCAACCTCGACTTTGTGTCCAACAAATACGGGCTGTTCACCGGCTTCGACTTCTTCAAGAACGCCAGTTACACGCTTCCCGAGGCCAGCCGCCTCGATAATGCTTCCGGTTGGCTGTCCCGCACTCCGGATGCCCTGTCGTTCCTCATCGGGCTGCTCGGGCTGGCCGGCTTCGTCCGCAACTTGCTCCGAGGCAACGTCCGGCAGACGGTGATCGTCGCCTGGCTGGCGGGCGCGCCAATGTTCTGGCTCCTGGGCCAATCCTATGGCGGTGAGGCCAAGTTCCGCATCTTCCTCTTCGCCCTTCCGTGGCTGGCCGTGGGGGCGGCCTGGCTGTTCTGGGCGGGGCCCGTGCGTACGCGGAAAGCTGTGCTGGGCGCCACCGCTTCACTGACGATCATGGCCGTGCTGTTCACGATTGTGTACTTCCAGCAGGAAGCTAAGTTCCGGGTACCCAAGGAAGATGTAGTCGCGGCCCAATGGCTCGACGCACGTGTTGGGGCGAGGGACGTAATCTTTGAGACCAACGCTTTCTTCCCGCTCCTGGTTGGGCCGAACTACCCCAGCTACCTGGAATGGGGCAGGGTCACCTCGCTGACCAAGTTCCTCCAGAAATACAACGGAAACGTGAAGCCGGAGGATGTGGCGCGCTACGCAAACAACAACTGGAAACCTGAGCGCATCTTCGTCGTTTTCTCTGACTCACAGCTTGCACAAGCGATCAAAGACAAACTATTCGATGCCAACCTTCTCCCCGCTCTTGAACGGGAGTTAGCCGTAGGGGACAAAGCCGACCATGTATTTGACAATGGAGCCGTCCGAATCTACCAAATCAAAAAAACCGGTTAGCTTGGGCAAAGGAGGCGGGACTTTCGCCAGGGTTATCGCGATGGTCGTCGCCACCGCCCTGCTGATAGCGGTGGTCTGGTTCTTCTCGCGGGCATCCTCGCCGACTGATATGCCGGTGGGTGACCTCCCGGGCTGGAAGCAAACCGGTGCCCAGGACTTTACCACCCCGGCCCGGCTGGGCCAGGTGGGGGAGGTCTATGGCCCGGACATGCGTGGCTACCACGATCTCAAAGACACCTCCGGCGAGGGGCGCTACACGCCGGATTCCGTCCTCTCCGTGAACGACGGAAAACTCGACTACTACCTGCACACGAAGAACGGCACACCGCGGGTAGCGAGCATTGTCCCCTTCGGCTACGCCGGCCAGACCTATGGCCGCTACTCCATCCGGTTCCGGTCCGACAGCCTGCCTGGCTACAAAATCGCCTTTATGCTCTGGCCCTCGAGCGATGACTGGATTGAAGGCGAGATCGATTGGCCGGAGGGCGAACTGATCGGGAAAATGTATGGCGTCTCAGCCATCAAGGATTCGACCCTCAAAGGACCGGCCCGGTTCGACCCCTCCACGAAGTACTACTCGCGGACCGACGCGACTGACTGGCATGTGGCGACGACGGAATGGACGCCCGGCAAAGTGAAGTGGTTTTGGGACGGCGAATTCGTGGGCAAGACCTCCATTCCCGAAGGGGTTCCCAACACCAACATGCGGCTGACCCTGCAGGCTGAGACCAAGGACGGAGCGGACTCGTCATCACCCAAGCCTGAAACTTCCGGACATCTGGAAATCGACTGGGTCGTGCAGTATGCCTACGCGCCCTAGCCGCGGGCCTCTCGCGCATCATCGGGAGGCAGGCGAAGGCCACAGCCAGCAGAAACCGACATTGTTTGGGGGACTTCCCCGGCAGGGTCCGCCAGGCATCATTTCCATTGTTACAGGGGGAGAAACACATGGAAGTCCCGATTAGCCGCCAGACCGACCCCGGGGAATGGAGCGGCGAGCAGCCGGAGATCCACCCGACGATTGCGATGGCGTTCCGGGCCCTCGATGGGTCCGGGCTCCCGTGGGTGCTGCTGCGCGGCGAAGATGACCTGGTCCGCCCGCACGGCGATGTGGACATCCTCGTGGGAGACGGCCACAGCCAGCGCGTCGACGCGCTGCTGGCCGGTGTGGGATTCCGACGGGTCCTGGCCCGCGGGCACGGAAGCCACCGCTTCTACTTCAACTACGACGCCGCGGAAGACCTGTGGCTCAAACTCGACATCGTCTCGGAGATCTCTTTCGGACCGTTTCAACAGTGGCATACCGCCCTGGCCGCTGGGTGCCTCAAACGCCGCATCCGCAACGGGCTGCTTTGGCTCCCCGCAACCACCGAACAGGCATGGCTCCAGCTCCTCCACACCATGCTGGACAAGGGCGGAGCGGTCCGGCCTAAACGGATGGAAACCGTCCGGATCGCCGGCGCGCTCGCTTCGACCGACGACGTGATCGCGGCCTACGTCGACCGGCAGGTGGGACCCGGCAGCGCTGCGGAGCTGCTGAAGCTCGTCCGGTCCGGCAGCTTTGACGATTTTCGTGATCCGGCCTTGCGCATGGCTTCAGCCCTGACCCGGAACGCACCCCTGCGCACGCGCTTGACCGCGTTGCGAAACAGGGTGCTCCGGCTGCTCAGCCCCACCTTCCCGGGCCGCTTCAGCCGCGGGCTTGTGGTTGGTGTGATGGGGCCGGAGGGTGCAGACAAGACGACGTTGCTGCACCGCCTTGTTGAGAACTTTCCCATTCCCAGCCGCTACGTGTCCCTGGGCGTGAAGGGGCCCGGCCGTTGGGACAGCTGGATCACCCGGATTCCGGGTGGGCGACGCGGCCTGACACTGTTCAGGCAGCTCCGGGGCGCGTTGGCCGCAAAATACCATTGCCTTCGGGGCCGCGTGGTTGTTGTGGACCGGCCGGCCTATGACACCCCGCTACCGGGGCCAACCGGGACCACCGCCGGAAGCCGGACCGAAACCGCCTTGGCGTCCGCGCTGATGTCCGACCCCGACGTACTGCTCGTACTCGACGCGCCTGGCGGGATCTTGCTCCCGGGCAACGGTAGGCACCCGGCTGAGGTCTTCGAAAAGCGGCGTAAGGCCCATCTGGAAAAGGCGAAGCGGCGCCCGAGGACGTGGGTGCTTGATGCTGCCCAGCCCCAGCCGCTCCTGCAGCGGGCTGCCACCGGGATTGTGTGGGGACAGCTGGCGGGAACTTCCCCCGACGCGGCCACCTCCGCCCAGCCCGATTCGCAGGCACCGGAACCCGGGGAGGAGCCGTGAACTTCATCGACTCAGTACTTCGCCGGCACTACGAAGAATGGGGCCTCGCGGCATTCGGGCTGGGCCCGCAGTGGGACACCGTCATGATTACGCCGCAATTCACCACCTCCCGGCACGTGGTGGGGCTGGTTTTCGCGGGTGGAACCCACCATCCCGCACTCGTGGTCAAGGTACCGCGGTGCCCGGGCGACAACGAAGGCGTCCACCGGGAGGCGGAAATGCTGCGTGAGCTCACCGACCTCAGCGACGGGCGGGTGGACGGAATTCCCCGCACTGTGGCCACCCTGGAGATGGGGGAACACACCGTCCTGGTGGAGACCGCACTGACCGGAGTTCCGCTGGACCCGCAGCGGGTCGCCGGGGATCTTGCCGGGGCGGTCGCCCTTGGCGTGGACTTTGTAGCCGCCCTGCCTTGCACCCGGCCGGGACCGGAGAACGCGGACTGGTACGGGCGGACGGTCGAGCGCCCGCTGGAGGCCCTCGCCGCGCTGCTGCCGGGGGACGCCGAAGTGTCCGCGCTGGTCCGCCGCACCCACGAACTGCTGGGGCCGCTGCGGGACAGTACGCTGCCGGCCGTGTTCGAACACGCTGACTTGAGCCACCCGAACCTCCTGGTGCAGGCCGGCGGCGGGCTTCAAGTCATGGACTGGGAACGGTCGTCGCTCTATGGAGTGCCGGGACACGACCTCGTCTTCTACCTCCAATACCTTGGTGAATCGTCCGACATGGCGTTTTCCCGGGTCGCCCAGCTCGCAGCCTTCGACAAAGCCTTCGGGCCCGGCGGGTGGGCCCTTGCGCCGCTGCGCGAGCATCTGGTGTTCAGGGACATTGATCCGGAGTTGCTCCCGTTGCTGGTCATTGCGACCTGGGCGCGCTCGGCGGCCACGCTGGCCTTCCGCCTTGCCTCCGAGGACGTACCGGCGCCGGGGTCGGCGCAGCTGCGGGCCGCAATCCTGGACGACCGCGATTTCTGGCTATGGCGGCACGTCGTCACGAGCTACTGACGTGGAGCGATGGCTTGGATAAAATCAGGGTCCCACGGTCCAATAATCCGACGCCCCGACGGATCGGCCAGGCCGATACATCGCCGGGCTGAGCAGAGAGGCCAGTCATGGAATTCGCCCCGGCCAACGAGCATCCGTTGGACCCTTTTCCCCAGTACGAGAGAATGCGGGAAGCCGCACCCGTCTTTCACGACGAGCAATCGGGGAGCTGGCATGTCTTCCGGTATGACGACGTGCAGCGGGTGCTGTCCGAACATGCCAGCTTTTCCTCCAGGATGGGCGGCGAGGATCCCTCCGAGACAGGTCACCTGTTCGCTTCGAGCCTGATCACCACCGACCCGCCGCGGCACCGGCAACTGCGCTCCCTGGTGACCCAGGCGTTCACGCCGAAAGCTGTCGACGCCCTCGCTCCCCGCATCTCAAATCTCACGGAGGAGCTTCTGGAGGGGATCGCTTCGCTCGGAACCGCAGACCTGATCCAGGCGTTGGCGTACCCGCTGCCGGTCATCGTGATCTCGGAACTCATGGGCATCCCCGCCGAAGACCGCGACCGCTTCAAGCAGTGGTCCGATGTCATCGTGAGCCAAACGCGGACCAGTACGACGAATGAGGACCACCAGGCCGCCAACGCGGAGATGACCGGGTACTTCCTGGACCTGATCGAACGGCGGCGGACCCGGCCCGGCACCGATTTGATCAGCAACCTGCTCTCCGCCGAGATTGACGGGCAGAAACTGAACGTGGCCGAACTGCTGGGTTTCTGCGCCCTGCTGCTCGTCGCCGGCAACGAAACAACCACCAACCTGATTGGCAACGCGGTCCTTTGCTTCACTGAAGTGCCCGGCACCATCGAACGGTTACTGAAGGAGCCGTCCCTGCTTCCGCAGGCCATCGAGGAAGTGCTCCGCTTCCGGTCACCCGTCCAGTCCATGTACCGGGTGACGGTTGCCGACACCACCCTGGGCGACGTACAGATTCCGGCCGGCGCCCCGGTGGTGGCCTGGATCGGCTCCGCAAACCGCGACGAGCGGCAATTCCAGCGGGCCGCCCGGTTCGACATCGACCGGGACCAGATCCGGCATCTGGCATTCGGCCACGGCATCCACTTCTGCCTCGGGGCCCCGCTTGCACGGCTTGAAGCAAGGGTCGCGCTGGAGGGCATCCTGTCCCGGCTGCCCGGACTGACCCTGGACCCGGGGGCGCGCCTTGAACGGATGGAAAGCACCATCGTCTACGGGCTGAAGTCGCTCCCGGCCCGCTGGCAGGCAGCCTGACCGCAAGGCTGCCCTCAGATTCGCCGACGGCACGCGGTTCACGGCAAGATGTGACCATGGAGAACACGGATCAGCAGCCCTGGGTGAAGAACTACCAGCCGGGCGTCCCGGCTGACATCGAATTGCCCACCGAGTCGCTCGTCGCCATGCTGGAACGGTCCGTGGCTGAGGCTGGAAGTGCCCCCGCGCTGGAGTTCTTCGGCCGGCGGACCAGCTACACCGAACTCGGCGAACAGGTCGACCGGGCCGCCGAGGGCCTGCGCCGGCTGGGTGTCCGCGCCGGTGACCGGGTGGCCCTGATCCTGCCGAACTGCCCGCAGCACGTCGTCGCCTTTTACGCGGTACTGCGCCTTGGCGCCGTCGTCGTCGAACACAACCCGCTATACACCTCCCGGGAACTCCGCCACCAGTTCGAGGACCACCAGGCCCGCGTCGTCATCACCTGGGACAAGGCCGCGGCGGCCATCCGTGACTTCCCGGCCGACGTCGAGATCGACCATGTGGTTTCCGTGAACCTCCTGGAGGCGTTTCCCGCCGTCAAGCGCCTTGCGCTGAACCTGCCCGTCAAGAAACTGCGGGAGTCCCGTGCGGCGCTGACCAGCCCTGCGCCGGGAACCATCCCGTGGAAGCAACTCCTCAGCCACGGCCGCCTCGATCCGGAACATCCCCGCCCCTCGGTTGATGACCTCGCCGCGATCCAGTACACCTCGGGA
This sequence comes from Arthrobacter sp. SO3, assembly GCF_020532825.1. Taxonomy (GTDB): domain Bacteria; phylum Actinomycetota; class Actinomycetes; order Actinomycetales; family Micrococcaceae; genus Arthrobacter. Next base: position 29,794 of record NZ_MQTS01000036.1, on the reverse strand, counting down.
ACCACCGGCCGTCCCAAGGGCGCCATGCTCACCCACTTCAACCTGTACTCCAACGCCCTGCAGGGTGAGGCCTGGATGCAGGGGGCCGAGTACCGCAAGGAAGTCTTCTACGCGATCCTGCCGATGTTCCATGCCTTCGGCATGACGCTTTATCTCACCTACGGCATCCGCAAGCAGGGCCTCCTGGTACTCTTCCCCAAGTTCGACCCGGACCTGGTGCTGGCTGCCATGAAAAAGTCGCCGGCCACGGTCTACTGCGCGGTCCCGCCGATCTACGAGCGCACCGCCATGGCCGCCAAAGAGAAGGGCATCTCGCTCCGGTCCTGCAAGTACTGCATCTCCGGGGCAATGAACCTGCCGGATCATGTGGTGGAGCTGTGGGAATCGGTCTCCGGCGGGCTGCTCGTGGAGGGCTATGGCATGACCGAGTCCTCCCCGGTGGCGCTGGGCAACCCCTTCCACCCCACACGCCGGAACGGCACCATTGGCGTCCCATTCCCCTCGACCACCATGAAGGTCGTCGACCTGCACGATCCCACGGTCGAGGTGACGCCGGGCGAGCCGGGGGAGCTGCTGCTGAAAGGCCCGCAGGTGTTCCAGGGCTATTGGAACAACCCGGAGGAAACAGCCAAGACCCTCACCGCCGACGGCTGGCTGCGGACCGGCGATGTGGTGACCGTGGACGAGGACGGTTTCACCACGATCGTCGACCGGGCCAAGGAGCTCATCATCACCGGCGGCTTCAACGTCTCACCCACCGAAGTGGAGTCGGTGCTGCGCCTGCACCCGGACATCAAGGACGCTGCCGTCGTCGGCAAACCACTCGAGCGGGGAGGCGAGATGGTGGTCGCCGCCGTCGAGCTTGAACCTGGCGCCACGCTGGACGAGGACGCCCTCCGCAGTCACTGCCGCGAGCACCTCGCCGGGTACAAGGTTCCCAAGCGGATCGTTGCCATCCCTGACATGCCGCGTTCGATGCTCGGCAAGATCCTGCGCAAGCAGGTGAGCGAAAGGGTGCTGCCGGCGCTCTGACCGGCGCCGGTCTGGCTTGGCGGGTAGGTACTCGTGGAAAGCCCGCCCTGCTCAAGTAGATCCAGACAGCCCGGGCCAGAAGCCGCTACTGGTGACACCCGGCGGTGCAGACCGTAGGCTTCAGCTACCACGGCTGTTTAGTCGCTGGTGTTTGGTGATTGAAGTAGTTGATTGCGGTGGCGAGCAGTTCCTCGTGGCAGCTAACTGGTAACCCGGCCAAGGAGGTCTCACGCCCATGGTCCTATCGCTTCGCAGCGACGCCCGGATGCCGCCGGGACACGCCCGACGGCGGCGCTCATGACTGCCGACCCGCGCACCGGCCAGCCGGACGTGCACCCGACGGTGGCCAGGGCTTTTCACGCCCTTGACGGAACGGGGCTTCCCTGGGTCCTGCTGCGCGGCGAGGACGACCTCGCCGCGCCCTCCGGCGACGTCGACATCCTGGTGGCACCCGAGATGCTGCCGGCCCTGGACGGGCTGATGAACGGGATCGGGCTCTGCCGGGTGCGGGCCACCGGACACGGCAGCCACCGCTTCTACTTCGGCTACGCGGAGTCCGGTGAGCTGTGGCTGAAATTGGACATTGTCACGGAAATCTCCTTCGGGCCTTTCCAGCAGTGGCGGACCCCCTTGGCTCCGGGCTGCCTCGAGCGGCGCGTCCGGAACGGCGGGTTGTGGATGCCGGCCCCGCCGGACCAGGCATGGCTGCAGCTGCTCCATCTGGCGCTGGACAAAGGGGAGATCCAGCCGCAGCGTAAGGAAACCGCCCAGGCCGCCGCCGCCGTCGCGTCGCCGGGGGACCGCATCGCCCAGTACCTGGATCAGCGCGGCGGGGCAGGTGCCGCCACGCAACTGCTGGAACTGGTGCGGTCCGGCAGGTTCGACGATGCGCCCGCCATGGCCGCCCGGCTGAGGTCCGACTGGACCGCCGCAGCGCCCCTGCGCACCCAGTCACTCGCCCTGGCGAACCGTGCCCTGCGCCAGCTCAGCCCGAGGCTCCCGGGCCGGGGGCTCGTGGTGGGTGTCATGGCCCCTGACGGCGCCGGCAAGACCACACTGCTCCACGGCCTGCGCGCCGAGTTCCCGATCCCCACCGCTTACGTCTATATGGGACTGTGGGGTGCCGGTCCCTGGGACGCCTGGCTCCACCGGGTCCCCGGGGGACGAACCACGAAGAAGATGTTCCGGGTCCTCAAAGGCGGTATGGCCGCCCGGTACCACCGGTTCCGCGGACGCGTGGTGCTGATGGACCGGGTAGCCTATGACGCCCTGCTGCCGGGTGCTGCGGACAGTAAAGCCAAGACCGGTCTGTCCAACGCCCTGGCTGTGCGGTTGGCTGCGGCTCCTGACCTCCTGCTGATCCTGGACGTTCCGGGTGAGGTGATGTTCACCCGCAAGGGCGAACACACGGCGGAAATTTTGGAGAAATGGCGGCAGTCCTATCTCCAGCTGGCCGACAGGCTGCCGGGATCCCGCATTCTCGACGCCGGACAGCCCCAGCACCTGGTCCAGCGGCTGGCCACGAAAACGGTGTGGGGCAGCATGTGCCCCGGGACGCCGGAGAACCCCGAGGCAGCTCCGGGCGATGCGGCGGCGCTCTCGCTGCACCTGTGGCGGCTGCTCGACTGGCGCTTCCTGCTGCCGGTGCTGCAGCCACGCAGCGTGGGGTACGGCGGCGCTGTGGGCCCGGACCTGATGGCGGCGCTCCATCTGCTGGACCCCGGCGCCGTCCGCATCCAGTCGCCCCGCGACGGCACCCCGGCAGCTTCATGTGAAGTCGTGCTGCTCAGGGAGCCTGCCCTGCCGCTTTTCGAGGACGCCGCGGCCGCGGTGCAGCCCGGCGGGTGGATCTGCGCCCAGGTGAAGCGGTCGTTCCTCCGGCGCTCCGGCCCGCGCACGCTGGCCGGGTGGAAGCGCACGTTTGAGCGGCACGGATTCGAGGACGTCAGCGTCTACTGGCACGCGACGAGTCTGGACAGCCCGGGACGCCTGGTGCCGACGGCGTCGTCCACCGCGGTCCTGGACACCCTGTCGCTGCACCAGGGAGTCCGCTTCGGATTGGCCAAGGCCGTAATGGCACGGTTGGCCCTGATGGTCCGCTTGTTCGACGTGGCGGTCCCGGAGGGCACCGTGACGGGCCGCCGGCCGGAGAACCGGGAGCGCCCAGCCTGAGTCTATTCGGGCTGTTCGGGCTCAGCGGCGCCGGACCAGCTGAACCAGCTCATCGTGCAGGGGCCGGAAGCCGAAGCGAATAATCGCGTAGACCACGGCAATGGCCGTGGGAACAACCAGGACCAGGGTGGTCACTCCGCCCAGGACCGGCGCAGCCAGGACGCCAAGTCCCGCGACCGCCACGGCCGCCCCGCAGACCAGCCCGGGAGCCACGGCGCGGAGCAGTTCGCGGGCCCGCAACTCGATGACATTGGCGGCCACGAGCTGCATGCCGACGGCGAAGACCACAGCGACGACGAACTGTGCGCAGGCGACGCCCACGATGCCCCACTGGGTGGCGTACAGCAGGACCGGCAGCAGGATGACAAGCCGTACCAGCGAAACCCAGATCGAGAGGCCCGGACGGCCGATCGCCTTGTACACGTCGTTGGCACCAGCGCCCAGGGAACGGGCCGCGGCGTAGAGGGCGAGGAAGACCAGCGGCAGCACGGCCTCCATCCATTTCTCGCCGAAGACCAGCGGCACCACAATGGGCGCGACGACCGCCAGCCCCACCCCGGTGGTCACCCCGTAGAGGGACTGGATCCGCACGCTGGTCAGGTAGCCGGACCGGAGCCGGTCCGGCTCGCCGCGCACCTGGGCGTAGAGGGGAAAGAGCACGGTCGACAGCACGAAGAAGACGTTGAGGATCAGCACCTCCGGCAGGCGGAAAGCCAGCGTGTAGAAGCCCAGCGCATGCGCCCCGAGTAGAAGGCCGATGATGAGGTAGTCGATGTCGAAGATCAGCCGGGCCAGGATGCTGCTGCCGGCGACCGGGGCGCCGTATTTCACATTGGCTTGGAGTGCGTCCCTGCGAACACGCCAGATCTGCCACGGTGCACGCCGGCCAACCAGGAACCAGCACGTGGCTGCGTAGGCGACGGAACCGGCAGCCGTTCCCACCGCCAGCGACATGGCCCCGTGGCCCGAAAATGCCAGGGCAAGGGTCACGGTGCCCATCGTTGCGGCACGGATAACGGGAGCCGCCGTGAGCTTCTTGAATTGCAGGTCGCGGCGCAGCAGGGCCTCGGGGACGGCGCCGAGCGAGGTGGCCAGCACGGAGATCCCCAGCACCTGGACCAGTGGTTCCACGTCCGGAAGGTTGAAGATCTGCGCAATGAGGGGGCCGGCAAGGAAGGCGCCCAGGCCCAGGAGTGAGCCGAGCACCACGGAGATCAGCAGCGCGGATCTGGCAATGACACCGGTGCGTGGCAGGTATACCAGCGCCTGGGCCACTCCGGCGTCGGCAATGGTCTCGGCGTAGCCCATCAGGACCAGCGCCAGGGCCACCAGGCCGTACTCCTCGGGAGAGAGCAGCCGGGCCAGCACGATGGTGGTCACCAGGACAATGATTTTCCCGCCGGCGAAGGCCAGCCCCTGCCAGATGGCCCCCCGGACACCGGTCCGGGCCAGTTCACCGGGAGCGTATGTCATGCCGGCGAGCTTCCAAGCGGCAGACCGGCGCTGCCCGGATGGATCGCGCTGCGGAGCTCCGCCAGATACTCCTGCGTGACTGTCTGCCAGGTCCGGACGGCTTCGGCATCACGCCCTGCAGGGCCCGGCCGGGTCCCCCTCAGCCGGTCCACAACGTGCCTGGCAAACCTCCCGGTGTCCTGTTCGATGGTCAGGAGGGGATGCGGGTCCTGTTCGCGGGCGGCGACCGGCGTGGCAACCACGGCCAGTCCGGCGGCCAGCGCCTCACGGACGGAGTTCCGGATCCCGACGCCGTGTTCGTCGGGAAAGGCTGCCACGTCGGCGGATTGGAACACGTCGAGGACCGACGGCACATTGGCCAGAACGTCCACCCGGGGGCCGGCCAGGGCAAGGACCTCGGGCCCGGGACGACGCCCGGCGATGACAAACCGGGCGTCCGGTACCTGCTCCCACACCAGGGGAGCGATCGTGCTGATCAGGACTTTCGCGCTGTCGATGTTGGGCCCGTAATTCAGGCTGCCGACGAAGCAGACCACCGGGCCGGCCTGCCTTGCGGCGTCCCGGCGGGCCTGCTCGGCTCCGTTCGGGATGCTCCGTACCGGCCGCCCCAGGCGTTGGGACCATTCGAGGGCGTCCTTGGCCCCCACGGTGAGGAGCCGGGCCCGTGCGGGCAGCCGGTGCTCTGCCTGAAGTGTCCGGCGCTCCCTGAGCCGGTAGGCCGGCCGCAGGAAACGTGGCGCAATGGCGGTGTCCATCCCGGTCCGGATCGACCAGGGGTCGACTGTCTGCAGCACAACCGGTCCCCGCACATGCCGGGCGAGGAAGAGCGCGTGCGGGCCGTGGATGAGGGTGGCATCGCTGCGCGCCGACAGCCTGGCCGCCGTCGAAATGGCTTCCGCCGTGGCCCGTTCGTGCTTTCCTACCCCGTCCAGCCCGGCAAAGGACCTCACGAGCGCCGCCTTGCGGCTCCGGGGGGTCAGGACCTGCGCCGCTTCGCAGCGGCTGCGGACCTCATCCGGCAGCCCGACCGGGCCCGAATATGTCAGCAGGGTCACTGCCACGTCGGCCGGCAGATTCCGCAGAATCTCATAAGGAATCATCGAGCTGCCGTCACCGAACACGGGGTCCCGATTGGGCACACATTCTGTGATGTACAGAAGCCTCATTGCACGAGTGTACTGGACCACGCAAGCGCCTTGCCGGGGAGCGAAGGGCGCAGCTCGGGATCGCGCACACCCGGACCTGCGGACCACCCGGACAGGGCCGACGGCGGCTCGGCACACCGCCGTCAACCGCACCGCCGCCGCGGCCTTAGATGGTGCGTGGCGCCCGGGCCAGGTTGTCCGTGAGTTCGGCAGCGTTCTGCCGCACGACATAGGCCGGGCGGTCCCGCTCCACACGCCAGCTCTCGGACAGCGGGCCGATGTTGACCGTGTCGAAGCCAAACTCGTCGTAGAGCCTGGTGACGAGTTCCGCAGCCTCCGGGAAGTCGCTGGCCGTGGCAAGGGCGCGGCGGTTTGGTGTGCCGGCGGGCGTCCCGTCGGTGCTGATCTGCGTGGACATGATGTGGTTGAACGCCTTGGCGACCTTGGACGCGGGCAGGTGTAGCTGCAGAAGTTCCGAGGTGGTGGTCTCGCCCTTGTCCAGTGCCGGGAAGCGGCCGTCCCGCTCCCAGTAATAGTTGTTCGTGTCGAGCACGATCTTGCCGGCCAGCGGCTCCACCGGGACGGCGCCGATGCTCTTCAGCGGCACGGTGACGACGGCGAAGTCGCCCGCCGCCGCTGCCTCGGCCGCCGTCGCTGCCCGGGCATGCGGGCCCAGCTCCGCCACGAGCTCCGTGAGGGTTTCCGGGCCGCGGGAGTTGCTGATCACCACGTCGTACCCGAGCTGCACCGCCTTGCGCGCAAGCTGGCTGCCAATGTGTCCTGCACCGATGATTCCCATTGTTGTCATGTCCGGACCAACACCGGGCCGGCCCGGGATATTTCGTGCCGCTGTCAGCCCAGAAGGTCGTCCTCGTAGCACCAGCGCCAGTCCTCGCCCGGTTCGATGCTCCGCATAACGGGATGGCCGGTCGCGGCGAAATGCTTGGAGGCATGGGTTCCTGGCGACGAATCGCAGCACCCCACGGTGCCGCAGGCCAGGCACATTCTTAGGTGGACCGGCGTCGTACCTTCCCGGACGCATTCCGCGCAAGAAGGGTCATCCGGAACCCGGGGAACCCCGGGGCCCCGCGCGGATTCCAGGTGTGCGCAGATCCCGCCCGGCTGGGCGATACCCTCGCCGCCGCCGCTGGACATGTCCAGGTCCTCCACTGCCGCGTCCAGCATCGATTCCTCAACGTCCAGCCGGTCCAGGACCGAGCTGAGGACCTCATGCGGGTACCCGCCGCCCCGCCGCAGCTCCAGGACCTTGTCCCTTTCAGCGTCCAGCATCGCCAGCCGCAGGTGGGCATAGCGCTGGCTCGGCGTTGCGGCCTCCGACGAAGGCCGGCCGAGGCGCTCCCAGGCCGCCAGCCCGCGTTCCTGGGTCCGCCGTTTGAGCATCGCCACGACTTCGGGCGGGTCGGCATCGGTCCGGAGTTCCTGCAGCCGCTCCATGCCCGCCGCCGTGGCCAGTTGCATCAGGGACGCCTGGTTCAGGGCATCTTCACGCTGGTCCGGTCCCTGCACCCGCAGCAGCCGGACCAGGGCGGGCAGGGTGAAGCCCTGCAGCGTCAGGGTTCCGCCGACCACCACCATGGCTGCCAGAATCAACACCGAACGGTGTTCCAGGTCCGCCGGCAGCACCAGCACCGCCGCGAGGGTGACCACACCGCGCATGCCGGCCCAGGAGACTATCGCGGCGTATTGCCACGGCGGAGCCGGGTCCTTCCGCCGAATGGCCGGAACCAGCCGCGGCAGGTAGGTCGCGGGGAACACCCAGAGCGGCCGGACCAGCAGCACCGACAGCAGGATCACGGCACAGCCGGCCCAGATCCGGGATGCCCCCAGCGAGTCGCCCTGGACCCCCTCAATGATGGTCCTGACCTGGAGCCCGATCAGCAGGAAGACCGCGTTCTCAAGCAGGAACTGCACCGTGTGCCAGTTGCTGCGCTGGCTCAGCCGCGCTGCGCCATTGGGCATGGACGGCGCCTTGGTGCCCATCACCAGACCCGTAACGACGACGGCGAGCACTCCGGAGGCGTGGATTGCCTCCGCCGGGAGGTAGGCGACAAAGGGTGCCATCAGGGAAATGGAGGTGTTGATCGCGACGTTCCGGATCCGCTTGCGCAGTTGTGTCAGCACGAAGGCCGCGGCCAGCCCGACCGCCAGCCCGCCGCCGGCCGCCAGGAGGAACCCTACGGCCAACCCGGCCGCTGAGACGGACCCCGCGATGGCGGCGATAGCCGCCCGCAGGCAGACCAGGGCGGTGGCGTCGTTGACCAAGGACTCGCCTTCGAGGATGGTGACGATCCGGCGGGGCATGCCCACCTTGCGCGCTATGGCAGTCGCCGCGACGGCGTCCGGCGGTGCCACGACGGCGCCGAGGGCAATAGCGGCAGCCAGGGGAATCTCGGGGAACAGCCACCAGACGATGAAGCCCACTGCGATCGTGCCAAAAATGACGTAGCCGACCGAGAGCAAGCCGATGTCGCGCCGGTTGGAGCCGAAATCGAACAGCGATGTCTGCAGCGCCGCGGCGTAAAGCAGGGGCGGCAGCAACCCCACCAGGACCAGTTCGGGGTTCAAATCGATGTCCGGGATGAACGGCAGAAACGAACCGACGACGCCTGCCAGCACCAGCACCAGGGGCACGGAGACATTGATCTTCCGGCCCAGGGCGCTGCCCGCGCAGATTACCGATGTGAGTGCAAGCAATCCAAGCGCGACTTCCATGGGGCCATTCTGTCAGGCCCGGTCGAGTTGGGTTCCCGCGGACGATGCAGCCGATGCGGACGATACGGCCGTGCCAGGGCCCAAGGCTTGGGGCACGGCCGCGTCCAGCGGCCGTGCCCCGTCCCCGGGCCGGGTCAGGTCAGGTCAGGTCAGTACCACGCTATCTGGGCGAGGTAGCCGTAGTACTTCCCCTCGATGGGGCGCAACGGGTCGCCCTCGAAGCCAAAACCCCGGTGTTTCTTGTTGTACGCGGCGGTGATGTCCAGGAACTGTGACATCACGGCCTTGCCCGAGCCTTCACAATCCCCGTCACTGATGCACAGCGCCAGCGAGCCGGCGACGACGGGACTCGCGAAACTGGTTCCGTGGGCCACCGCGTAGCCTCCGGGAGACGTGGAGGAGATGCAGACCCCTGGTGCGGCGACAGTGTGGGCCTTGTCCTTGGGTTCGCTGGCGTAATTGGAGAAGAACGCCGGCCGGTCGTCCAGCTGCCCGAGCTTGCTCCAGTCCTCGGTTCCGCAGACCGGGGCCGCGAGGCCGTCCGGTTTGCCGTCGAAGTCCGCCATCGCGGTGGCGGTCAGCACCTCGTCGTAGGTGGCCGGGACAAAGCCGGCGATGTCCTCTCCGGAGTTTCCTGCGGCCACGGCGTAGGCGACGCCGGCCTTAACCGAGCGGCAGATGGCATAGTGCATCGGGTCTGTGCCCTTGCCGCAGTTGGCGGTGTCGGCGCCCGGGCCGCCGATGCTGATGTTGGCCACCTGAATGTCGTTGTCCGGGTCTTTGTCCTTGCGCGTTGCCGTCACCCAGTCGATGGCGCAGATAAGCATTTCCTCGGTGATCACGTCGGCGTCATTCACCACGCGCACCGACCACAGCGGGGTTCCCGGCGCCGTGCCGACGACGCCCTGCCCATTGTCCTTGGCGCCGATCACCCCGGCGACGAAGGTCCCGTGTCCGACTTTGTCCGTGGGGGTCACCTCGACCGGCGAGCCGGTGGAGCAGTCGATGCCGCCGCGCACATTGAGGTCCGGATGCGTGCCGTCGATGCCGCTGTCGATCACCGCCACGTTGACGTCGGCGCCCGCTGACCCGTGATGCCCGCCCTCGGGGTGGGTGCCGCCGATCCTCTTCCACCAGTTCGGCGCCACCTGGGCGGTCGGCGAGGGGTCCTTGGGCTTCTGGAATTCCCTGGCCACGGTGACGAAGTCAACGCCCGGATCAGCAGCGAGGCGTGCCGCGGCGGACGGCGTCATCGTGGCTGCGTAGCCGTTCACGGCATTGCGATAGACCGTGGAAACGGTAAGGCCATAGCTACTTTGCTGGGCCGCGGCTTCGGTGCCGGCGTCAACGGCGCTGTCCTTCAGCACCACGATGTAGTTCTGTTCCTGGTCGGCCGCGGTTGCGGGAACCGCCGCGACAACGCCTGCGGCCACGGCCAGGGTGAACGCTGCCAGGATCCCGACGATGCCCCGGATCCGTGGCCTGCTTTTGGGCGGAGGCGCGGCCGTCCCGGGGTTCTGGCGCGGCCCGGCGGCTGCAAGCGCTGGTACCCGTGATGATCCCCGACGGCGGTCATGGCTGAACATAGTGGCCTCCCTTAAGCGTCTTCGCTACTGAGCGCCCCCCGGTCATAGCTTAGGCCCGCGGATGCCCGTTGCACACGGACCTTTGGCATTACTTGGCAGGGACCAGCGGACGGCGATCTGACGACGGCGGCACTCTGCTGCCCTCGGGCGCGCGGCCGGAGCGGCACTGACCAGGCACCGCGCCTAGGCGCGGAACCAGTCCTGCTCGAAGTCCGGGTGGTCGTAGTAGGGCAGCGCCAGGGCGTTGAGCGACTGTTCCATCCATTCCAGGGACTGGGGGATCCAGCCCGCGTCCTGTCCGGTGTCGCTGACCAGCGCCGCGAGCGCCGCCTGCCGGGCGGATTCGACGATCCGGATCAGGCGCCGTTTGGCTTCGCATTCGAGCAGCAGGCGCTGCTCGTACCAGGCTCCGGATTTCGAGACGGTCCGGTCGCCGAGGAGGGTCCGTGCTACCGCCTCGTCCTCGCTGATCCGCTCGGACAGGAATTCGACAATGTCCACACGGCGAGCGTACGCGCGGTCCCCGGCCGCCAACCAGTCCCGGCTGCCGCAATCGTCCTGGCGGTTAGTGAGCTGCCAGGTTTTCCGCGTCTTCGGGACCGACGAAGTTGCAGGATCCTTCGTGCCGTTCGGGCACGTCGCAGGTCCGGCCGGTCGGCAGATGGACGTTGCCGCAGAGTCCGGTAATGGCCACGTCCTCGCGGACATGCAGGCTGCTGAGGTCGGGACGGGCCTGGCTGCCCTCGTGGATCCGGGGGCCGGCGGGGGCGTTGTTGTCTTGGCTGTTCATGTCTGCGTGGCTCCTTGGAGAGTCTGCTATGCAGCTGGGTTGCCAGTCTCGATTGAGTCCGATGCCCCAGTCTCACACGACAACGTTAAAGCGGGGTGACCGCCGGTCGTTAAAGCGGGGTGGCTTCCGGTCAGATTTTTGTCCCAGGCACGGTGCCGGGTTCCGATCGCGGGGGTATATTTCGAAGGAGAGCAGCTTCGGGAATCAATGAACAAAAAAGGGGGTGCCATGACGGTGCCAGATTCAGCGGAAACCGGTGAACGGGCACCGGGTCTGCAGGACACCGAACCGATCAGTGCCGGCGCGCTTGCTATTCGGCTGGGCGACATCGCCCGGGAACTCCAGCATGAGAAGGACACTGACTCCATGCTGGCCGGGATTGTGCACGCCGCCCTGGAACTGGTGCCGCACGCGGCCGACGCCTCGGTAAGCCTGATCTCGGGCCGCCGGACGATTGACTCGCATGCCGCTTCCAGTGATCTTCCGCGCCGGGTGGATGCACTCCAAAACGAAACCGGGCAGGGGCCGTGCCTGGACGCTTCTCATGAGGAGCGCGTTGTCAGTGTTCCGGACCTCAGCACGGATCGGCGCTGGCCGGAGTTTTCGCGGCAAGCCTTCAAGCTTGGAGCGCGGAGCATGCTTTCCTTCCAGCTTTTTGTGGACGGTGACCACCTCGGGGCTTTGAATCTCTTCGGCAACGACGTGGATGTCTTCGACGCCGAATCGGAGCGGATCGGGGCGCTGGTGGCTGCCCATGCCGCTGTCGCCGTCGCCGGCAGCAAGCAGGTCAGCCAGCTCACCTCGGCCCTGGACACCCGGGATCTGATCGGTCAGGCGAAGGGAATCCTGATGGAGCGGTACAAGATCACTGCCCAGCAGGCGTTCCTGCTGCTCTCGCGGGCCAGTTCAGAGCTGAACCTCAAGCTTCGCGACGTCGCGGAACAACTGACCGTCAGCGGGGAGATGGCCAAGAAGCGCTGACGCCGGGCTGGAGGGGCTGGCCGCGCGTCAGCCGACGGCAGGCAGGCGCGGGCCATCGGTAAGATCGGAGCAGACCCGCGACAGCGGCGTCCCGTCGGTCCGGGCACGGCGCAGCAGTTCGCGGAAGGCCTGCTCGGCGGTCAACCCGTCGCGTTCCATCAGGATCCCGCAGGCGCGGTTGGTGTTGTCCCGGCCGGCGAGTGCGCCTTTGAACGGCCCGCTCAGGTGCCGCGGCGTTTCCGTGCCCTGGACATGGGCCATCAGGGTGGCCGCCGGAACAGCGAACTTTTCGAGCAGTTGCCCGGTCGCGACGGTAAAGGCGGCCGGCAGGGCGGCATAGATCTTCAGGGTTCCGATTGTCGTGCCGCCTGAGCCCAGCGGGGTGCTGACGAGGGAGCGGACCGGCAACTTAGCGACCGCCTGGCTCCACAGCGGCCACCGGGCATCCGCGGCAGTATCGTGCACCAGGATGGTTCTTCCTGCCGTCCAGGCATCGAAGCACGGGCCCTGCCCCAAGTGATGCTGGGCGGCGTCTGCCTGTTCCACGAGCCGTTCCGTGGCCGCAGTGCTGCTTCCGCGCCCCTGGGCGTCGAACAGCGAGATTCCGCCTCCGCACGATCCCGGGACGGCATCCCGGACACCCTGCACAAGCAGCTGCAGCGCATGGTCCACCTTGTCCTCGGTCAGGAGCAGGTTCTTGATGCGCGCGAAAACGGCGGTCAGTTCATCGAGGGGGAGTGGGTTGAATGGCTGGTTGAGCACTTGCGGGCCTTATGGCGTGAGGGGAGAAGCTACCCTGCGAATGCCCCCTGCTTGAGCCGGGACGCCGCAAACGGCGGTCCGCCTAAAGCATAGCCCGGCGGGGCGCGCGGCGGTAAACGGCGTGACGACGCCGCGACGCACCGCCGTCGTCGTCGGTGGAAGCGACCGGCCGGAATGAAATGCGATGCTTGAACGTTCAATTAAATATGGACTTTGGCATCTTCACTTTCGGCGAGCTTTCCCGCAACCTCAGCACCGGCACGGCACTGTCCCCGCAACAGCGCCTGAAGGAGATCATTGAGCTCGCCAAACTGGCGGACCAGGCGGGCCTGGGGTTCCTGGGCCTGGGCGAACACCACCGGCGCGATTTCGCCCTGTCCGCCCCGGAAATCGTATTGGCCGCCATCGCCAGGGAAACCACGACGCTGCGGCTCAGCACTGCCGTCACGGTGCTCTCCACCCAGGACCCGGTGCGGCTCTTCGAGCAGTTCGCCACCCTGGACCTGATCTCCGACGGTCGCGCGGAGATCATTGCCGGCCGCGGCGCATTCATCGAGTCCTACCCGTTGTTCGGCCACGAACTGGATGATTATGACGCTCTTTTCGAAGAGAAGCTGCAGCTGCTGCTGGAGCTGAGGAACAACGCCGCAGTGACCTGGCAGGGGACCCTGACCCAGAACATTCCCGGCATGGACATCGCGCCGCGCCCGGTCCAGGCCAGGCTCCCCGTCTGGGTGGGTGTCGGCGGAACTCCGGCGAGTTTCGCGCGGGCCGGACGCCTGGGGCTTCCCCTGTTCGTCGCCCTGCTGTCCGGACCCGCCCGGTTCCGCCGTCTCGTGGAGCTCTACCACCAGTCCGCCGCAGACGCCGGCCACGACCCAGCCTCCCTGCAGGTGGGGGCCGGCGGACATTTCTACGCGGCCCCGACATCGCAGCGGGCCCGCGACACCTTCTACCCCTACTACCGCGCCTACTTTGAACAGAACATGCCCCGCCCGGTGGACCATTTTCCCCGCTCCAGCTTCGATGACTGGACCGAGCCCGGCGGCGGCCTTCTGGTGGGCAGCCCGCAGCAGGTCATCGAGAAGCTGCTGGAAATCCACGCGACCCTCGGCAACAGCCGCTACATGGCCCAGATCGGCCTCGGCGGCCTGCCGTTTGCCGAGACGGCCCGGTCCATCGAGCTGCTGGCCACCGAAATCATGCCGGCCGTGAACCGGGAGGTCGGAACGGCCCCGCCGGTGCCGGGCGGCAGCTCAGCCGGCCGCGAGCGGGATCTCCAGGAACCCGCCGGCGGCGTCCCAGCTGCCCGCGGTCCCGAGGTGCCGGCTTAGCCGCTGCATCCGTTCCGCGATCTGCCGGGAACTCCCGCCCGCCAGGCGGGCCTGGAAATCCGTGATCACGGTCGGATACAGCCGCAGCGTTCGGGGTGTGCCACCGTCCGTGTCGAGCAGGAAGATGAACGACTGGTCGTTGCGCTCCAGCGGATCCACCGCGTAGTCGTCCACGAAGTCCCCGGCGCTGTAGATGATGGGCCGGTCCTGGAAGATTTCGACGCCGCGGAAGATGTGCGGCGAGTGCCCGAAGACGACGTCGGCCCCGGCCTCGATGAGAGCCCGCGCCAGCTCGCGGTGATCGGACGGCACCCCGGAGCCCCAGTTCGGCCCCCAGTGCGCGGAGACGATCAGGAGCCCGACGCGGGCCTTCGTCCGCCCGACCAGGGCCAGGAGTTCCGTTACCCGGCGGTCGGTGCGCTCCACCGGCACGTAGAAGACGCCGGGTCCGCGGTCCGCTTCCCAGTCCGGCTGGTTGTCGGTGATGGCGATGAGCCCGACGGCGGTGCCTGCCACGCGGCGCACCGCGGGGCGTTGGGCGGCATCCCGGTCCAATCCGGCACCGGCATGCAGGATCCCGGCCGAGTCGAGCACCGGCAGCATTTCCCGGAAAGCACTGGCCCCGTAGTCCAGGACATGGTTGTTGGCCAGCGACACCACCCCGATTCCCGCGGATCGGAGGCTCTCCACGTTTTTCGGGTCGGAACGGAAATGGAACACCTTCCCCGCTTCGGGCTCCCCGCCGGCCGCCAGGACGCATTCCAGGTTGGCGACCGTGAGGTCGGCCTGGCGCAGCACGGAGTCCGTATCTCCCCACGGGTAATCGGCGCCGACCCGCCTCAGCCGCTCGTTCACCAGTCGGCCCAGCATGACGTCGCCCAACAACGCAATCAACATGGCACACCCGCCTGTCAGCGCTTCACCATCAGGTTCCCGGTTCTTCAGCCGGGCCGCTCCGAGCGGTCAGGACTCGTAATTTTCCACTTGCTTGACCGGGCGGGGCTCCGCCTCATCCGGGTTTTCGCCGTACTGCCTTTTCGCCCGCCGCTGCCGCAGGAGGTCCCAGCACTGGTCCAGATCCTCCTCGATGCGCTTCAGGCGGGCATGCTCCGGACCGTGTTCGTAGTCCGCCGAGGAGGACGGGGCCTTCTCGCGGAGTGCCTGCTCCTCGTCCACCAGCGCTGAGATGCGTTCCAGGATGTGTTGTTCGTCCATCACGGCCTTCTTTCGGGTAGCAGTCCTTCCGCCAGAGTATCGAGGTCGCGGTGCGCTGGCCAGAGGACCGTCAGCCCGCGGAGTCAATGGGTTCAGGCGACGCGCAGTATGCGGCAGCCGGAGCCAGCATAATCAGCTTGCTTATTAGTTTGCTGCTTCCTAAAGTGAATCCTGTAAGGCATCAAACTCCCCGAGCGGAGGATCCCGGCCGGTGCAACGGCTGCGCGGACCTCCCGGGGCACCAGAGGAGGACGCATGTCACAGCACAGCATTGCCGGTAAGAAAGTCGCTTTTCTGCTCACGGACGGCGTGGAGCAGGTGGAGCTGACCAGCCCTTGGAACGCCGTCAAGGAAGCCGGTGGCGAGCCCACGCTGGTGGCGCCCAAGAGCGGGAAGCTGCAGGGCTACGACGGCACCGAAAAGGGACAGCAATTCGACGTCGACCTCACCGCCGCGGAGGCGAACGCTTCCGATTTCCACGCCCTGGTGATCCCGGGCGGCGTCGTCAACGCGGACCATCTGCGCGTCGACAAGGATGCCCAGGCGTTCACCCGCGCCTTCTTCGAGCAGCACAAACCGGTGGCCTCGATCTGCCACGGACCCTGGCTGCTGATCGACGCCGGCGTCATCAATGGCCGCAACGTCACCTCGTATCCCACGCTCCAGACCGACCTGAAGAACGCCGGCGCGAACTGGAGTGACCAGGAAGTCGTGGTCGACCAGGGCCTCGTGACCAGCCGGAACCCGCACGACCTCCCCGCCTTCAACGACAAACTGCTGGAGGAAATCGCAGAAGGCGAGCACGCCGGGCAGACGGCCTGAGCAGCAGAAGCACAGCCCTGAAAGCAAAGCCTTGAAAGGACGGGGACCGGCGGCGCAGGCCGCCGGTCCCCGTCCTCTTATGAACCGGGACGCCAGTGAGTCAGGACGCCCCCGAAGCCGGACGCCCGCTATAGCAGACACCTATCGTGAACGGCTGATTTGGGGCAGGATATGCCCTGTAAAAGTGCGCCGGCCGCGGCCGCAAAACGGCACCCTGGCCGCGCCCCCAGCTGCAAGGAGTCCCGGATATGACCACGCTCAACCCGTACCTGAGTTTCCGCGACAACGCGAAGGAAGCCATGACTTTTTACCAGTCGGTCTTCGGCGGCCAACTGAACATGAGCACCTTCGGCGAATATCAGGCCAGCGACGATCCCGCTGAGCAGGACAAGATCATGCACGCCATGTTGGCCACGGAAAGGGGCATGGTGCTGATGGGCGCCGACACGCCCAACGGGATGGACTACACGCCCGGCACCAGCATTTCCGTGTCCCTCAGCGGCTCCGACGAGAACGAACTGCGCGGCTACTTCGACAAGCTCGCCGACGGCGGAAAAGTCACCGTCCCCATGGAGAAGGCGCCATGGGGAGACATCTTCGGCATGTGCACCGACAAATTCGGGACCGAATGGCTCGTCAACGTCGGCCCCGAACCGGGACAGGCCCAGGCCTGAGTTCCCGCTCCTCCCCGGGCCCGCGCCTCTGGCAGGTGCCGGGGGAGGGGCGTAAGCTCGCGCCATGGGCCAGGATCCGGTGGTGTCGAACCCCGCGTTGTACCGGGTAGTTTTCGAGAATGCGCGCGTGCGGGTGCTCGAATACCGCGACGGTCCGGGCGACAAGACTGTGGAGCATGGCCACCCTGACAGTGTCATGATCACCCTGAGTTCGTTCCGCCGCCGGCTCTCGGGCCACGGGGAGGACGTCGACGTCGAGATTCCCGCCGGGACGGCCCGCTGGCTCGCAGCCCAGGACCATTCCGGCGAGAACATCGGCGACACGGAAACGCACACCATGTTCGTTGAGCTTAAGGAACCCGCGCCCGGCAAGACCGCCTGTGAGGCGGCCAAGGCCCCGCTTGGCCCACAAGGCAGCTAGCTTCCTACCCACTCACGCCGGCCGGCCCGGGTCCGGCCGTATTCCCCTACCCCTTGGCCCCGGCTATTCTAGAGACGGCCGGGGCAGCATTTTCGAGTCCACCTTCCCGGCCCAGAGAGGCGTGCCATGACCGAGAAACTGCACCTCACGCCGGAGGATGAATTCCCCGAGGACCTCAGCAAGGTGGAGGACAAGGACCTGCAGGTCCTCGACAGCCAGGTCCAGCGGCAGCTGGACCACGAATACGTGGCCGACGGCGAACCGAACCCGGAGACCGAGTTCAGGCACTACGACCTTGACGAGGAGTTCAGCGAGCGGGACAAGCGCGATGGCTGACCCGCGGAACTCTGTCAGTATGCTTACTGGATGCTGATCGAGCCCCCCATACGCACGCCCGAACGCTTCGAGATTGAGGCAGCGGGCCATCTTGGCCACGTGTTTGTCTCCAAGAGCCCGGCCGGCCGTGCGCCGGGGCGCACCGCCGTCGTACTGATCCACGGGATCGGCGCCTCGCACCGCTATCTCAGCCGGCTTCACGGGCTGCTGGCCGAATCCGTGGACACCTACTCGATCGACCTGCCCGGCTTTGGCGCCACTCCCCGGCCGGAGAAAACGCTCCCGGTCGCGGACCACGCAGCCTACATCCTTGGCGCCCTCGAACAGCTCGGCGTCCTCGAGTTCGTGCTTGTCGGGCACTCGATGGGGAGCCAGTTCTCGATCGAAGCCGCACGGCAGCAGCCGGGCCGGATTTCCCATCTGGTCCTGATGGGGCCGGTAGTCGACCCGCAGCGCCGCACCGTGGCGCAGCAGGCCACGGCCCTGGGGCGTGACAGCCTGTTCTTCGAAAGCCCGTCCTCGAACGCCTTGGTCTTCACGGACTATCTCCGCTGCGGCTTGCGCTGGTACCTGAAAACCCTGCGCGTGATGATGGACTACCCGACGGAGCAGCGGATCACCGGGGTCATGGCGCCGGTCCTCGTCGTGCGCGGCGCCAACGACCCCGTCGCCTCCGCAGGCTGGTGCCGCCGGTTGACCGCGGGCGCGGCCCGGGGGCAGTTGCTCGAAGTCGAAGGCACCGGACACGTGGTGCAGCACAACCGTTCGGTCGAAGTGGCCGGAGCCATCCTCGACTTTGCCGGGATCCAGCCGGCGGCCAGGGAGACACCACAGGGGCGCCCGGCATGAGCCGGGTCCTGCAGGCCGCCGGCTGGTGGGTCCAGGACTACGTCTATGCCGCGGGCCGCCAGCTGCTCAGCGCCGTCTCCCGGACCAGGCCGGACGATTTCCTCGGCGGGACCGGCCGGCCTGTCGTCGTGATTCCGGGAGTGTACGAGGACTGGCACTTTATGCTCCCGCTGGTCCAGCGGCTCCATGAGGCGGGCCATCCGGTGCATGTGCTGACCCTGCTGCACCGGAACCGGCTCGCGGTGCCCAAAGCCGCGGACCTGATTGCCGGATACATCCGGGACCGTGACCTGACCGACGCGATGATCGTCGCCCACAGCAAAGGCGGACTGATCGGAAAGTTCGTGATGATGCAGCTGGACCCCGAACGCCGGATCGCGGGCATGGTGGCAGTCTGCTCGCCGTTCTCCGGTTCGCGCTACGCCTCGTTCATGCTGCTGCCGAGCCTGCGCGCCTTCTCGCCCCGCAATGCCGTGACGATGCAGCTCTCCCGTGAGGAACGCGTCAACGAGCGCATCACCTCGGTCTACGGTCTCTTCGACCCGCATATCCCCGAGGGCAGCGTGCTGCCGGGCGCCCGCAACATCCAGCTGGACACCGCGGGTCACTTCCGCATCCTGGCCCACGAGGACACAATCCGCACCATCCTGGACGTCACCGCCGGGACGCCGGCCGCCAGCCCTGCCACGCAGCCCGCCGGCACGCCCCCGGCCGGGCCGCCATCCGGCACGCAGCCCGCCGGGCCGGGCGCCTAGCCCTCGAAGTGGGTGCGGGCGGGTCCTTGCCCGAGCGACTCCACGACCCCCGCAGCCACCACATGGAGCTTGATGTTGCGGGCCGCCGACGCCGATTTGAGAAGTTCAAAGGCAGCGGCCTGGCTGCAGCGGTTCTGCGCCATGATGATGCCCACCGCAACGTCGATGCTGGTCCGGGTCTCCAGGGTGGCCTTGAGATTCGCCGCCGTGTCGCTGTAGTGCGCAAAACGCACCGCCAGCCGCAACGCCATGGACGTCTGGCTCACGAAGTCCCGGGCCAGTTCCATCGCCCTGCCGTCAAAACGGCCGGGGCGCCGCGAGTAGAGGTTGAGGGCCGCGCGGGTGTCGCCGTCGAGGAGGAACGGCAGCGCCAGGATGGAGCGCACTCCGTGGCCCCGCACCGTGGCGGCGTACTGGGGCCACCGCCCGCACGCTTCCAGCTCCGGGATGTGGACGGTTTCCTGCTCCCGGGAAGCCGTCACGCACGGTCCGTCACCGAAGGCGTACTGGATCTCGTCCATGGCCTGGGCCGCCGGGCTGCTGCTGGCAACCGTGGCCGCCTTCCGGTGCCGGAAGAGCGTGATCCCGCAGAGGATCCCGTCGCCGGGTTCCGAGAGGCTGCGCGCGGAAACGCGCGCCAGCTCACACAGGAACCCCTCGACATCGGAGCTGGCGAGCACCAGTTCATGCAGGTGCTGGCTGGCTGAAGTTGCGTCTATTGAAGTTGCGGTTAATTCGCGAACCACTGTCTCGTCGTGCCGTTTCACTCAGGTCAAGACGACCCGGACGGGAGGCGCTCCACCTGCGGCGCAGCGGCAGGGAGGACGGCAGACGGCCGGATCGAAAAACAATCCAACGGCTCGCTGCAAAACCGTACCGGGAAATTATATACATCCTGTTTCCCGTGGTTCGACGCCCGTGAAGGATTCAGCTTGTGGACGTACCCTAGGGCATAACTCCACGTTCGAACGGATCCTGCATGCCAGAGCTCGATGTCCAGAGACCACTCGCTCCGCCCTTGATGATCGCCGACGCCGCCCACCGGCCGGTGGAAGAAGTCGCAGCGCAGCTTGGCTCCGGCGTGCAGGGCCTGAGCAGCAGCGAGGCCGCCCGGCGCCTGCTCGAACTGGGACCGAATGCGCTCCGCACCCATCAGGCCAGCGGCTGGGCCGTGCTGGGCCGGCAGCTGCGCAGCCCCATCCTGATCCTGCTGCTCGTCACGGCCGGGCTCTCGCTCTTCCTCGGTGACGCCACAAACTCGATCGTGATCGGCGTGATCCTGCTGGTCAGCGTCGGATTGGGGTTCAGCAATGAATACCGCGCCGAACGCGCCGCCGAGGCGCTGCACTCCCGCGTCACCCACCGCGCCGTCGTGGTCCGCGACGGGACCGCCCAGGAAACCGACGTCACCGCGCTGGTGCCCGGCGACGTCGTGCACCTCGCCATCGGCGCGATCATCCCCGCCGATATGCGGCTGCTGACGGCGAAGGACCTGCTCTGCGACGAAAGCATCCTCACCGGCGAATCGATGCCGGTCAGCAAGGACCCCGCCCCCGTCCCCGGTGCCGCGGCACTGGGTGACCTGACGTCATGCCTGTTCATGGGCACCGTGATCCAGGCCGGCAACTGCACCGGTGTGGTGGTCGCCACCGGCGGGCGGGCCGAATTCGGACGGATCGCCCTCGGCCTCGGCGAACGCCAGCCGCAGACCGAATTCCAGCTGGGCCTCCAACGCTTCTCCTACCTCCTGCTGCAGGTGGCTATCGGCCTCACGTCCCTGATCTTCATCGCCAACCTGGTGCTGCAGCGACCCGTGCTCGAGTCCCTGTTGTTCTCGCTCGCGATCGCCGTCGGGATCACCCCGCAACTGCTGCCCGCCATCGTCAGCACGAGCCTGGCCACCGGCACCCGGCAGCTGGCCAAACGCAAGGTCCTGGTCAAACGGCTGGTCTGCATCGAGGACCTCGGCGACATGGACGTTCTGGTGACCGACAAAACCGGGACGCTGACGGAGGGACGGATCAGCTTCACCGCCGCCCTGCCCGCAGCCCCCGGCATCTCCGCAGGCGAGCTGCTCACGCTGGGGCTGCTGGCCACCGAAGCTGACTATGCGGAATCCAAAGGCTCCCCGGTCGGCCTGAACCCCCTGGACGCCGCGCTGTGGGCCTCCGCCGGAGCCGCAGCCTTCCAGCCCGCCCGCTACGAGCGGCTCGACGTCATCGACTTCGATCATCTGCGCCGCCGGACCAGCGTGCTGGTCAGCGATGCCGGCGCCGCTGCCCGCATTGTCACCAAGGGATCGCCGGAAGACGTCCTGGCGCTCTGCGGGGACACCCCGGCCAGCGTGCAGGCGATGCTGGACGAAGAGTTCGACGCCGGGTCCCGGGTGGTGGCGGTCGCCACCCGCCCGGCCGACGGCCTGACCGCGATCGGACCCCCGGACGAAAAAGACCTGGTCCTCGCCGGCTTCCTGATCTTCCTGGACCGGCCCAAGGCAACCGCCCGCGCCTCCCTGGACCGGCTCGCGGAACTCGGCATCACCGTCAAGATCGCCACCGGGGACAACGCCAAGGTCGCGGAAAAGGTCTGTGACGAGCTCGGGGTCCTCTCCGGCGGCACGCTCACCGGCGCCGAGGTGGAGGTCATGTCCGATCCGGAACTGGCCGCCGCCGCGCGGGAGGCCAGCATCTTCGCCCGGGTCTCGCCCGAACAAAAAGCCCGTATCATCCGGCTGCTGCGGCAAAGCGGAGGGTCCGTCGGCTTCATGGGAGATGGCGTCAACGACGCGCTGGCGCTGCACGCCGCGGACATCGGCATCTCCGTCGACAGCGCCACCGACGTCGCCAAGGACGCCGCCGACGTCGTGCTGCTGGACAAGGACCTGGGTGTCCTGGCCGAAGGCGTCATGGAGGGCCGGCGGATCTTCGCCAACACCATCAAGTACGTTCTGATGGGCACCTCCAGCAACTTCGGCAACATGTTCAGCGCGGCCACGGCCTCCGTCGTGTTGAGCTTCCTGCCGATGTTGCCGGGGCAGATCCTGCTGAACAACCTGCTGTACGACGCCGGTCAGCTCGCCATCCCGGGGGACCGGGTGGACAAGGAACAACTGGTTGCGCCCTCGCACTGGGACATCGGCTTCATCCGCCGCTTTATGTTCCTTTTCGGCCCGATCAGCTCCCTGTTCGATTTCGCCACGTTCGCCTTGATGCTTTTTGTCTTCGATGCTGTCCCCGGCGAATTCCGGGCCGGCTGGTTCATCGAGTCCATCGTCACGCAGACACTCATCATCTTCGTCATCCGGACCCGGCGGGTGCCGTTCTTCCGCAGCCGGCCCTCGGTGGGCCTGGTCGGCGCTTCCCTGGCCGTCGTGGCCCTCGGGGTCTACCTTCCGCTCTCGCCCCTGGCCGGTGTGCTGGGCTTCGATCCGCTCCCCGTCCCGTTCTTCCTGGCCCTGCTCGGAATGGCCGCGGTGTACCTGGTGCTCGTTGAACTCGCCAAACTCTGGTTCTACTCCCGCGCCACGCAGCAGCCTGTCCTGCCCAAGCCTGCGGGGGTCCGGCGCCGCGGCCGGGCCCACCACATCTCGCGCCGGGCCGCGCGGTTCAGCACCGCGACGCCCGGCCACATGCTCCATCACCGGGGGCCCGGCGGGGGCACCGGCCAAACCGGGCATAAAGGCCCTCACCCCCGGCGGGTTCCTGGCAGATAGTGGGAGGGAGCGGCCAACTGGTCAATTTCCCAGCCTGCGGAACGCACGCCTGGATGAGCCCGCGGCCGAGATCCCGACTGGAAAGCCGTACCGATGAGCATTTTCGAAGACAGGGTCGACGCCGGCCGGCAACTGGGGAGGCGGCTCGCGGAACTGCGGGGCCAGGACATCGTCGTTCTGGGTCTGCCCCGCGGCGGCGTCCCGGTCGCCTTCGAAGTCGCCGCGGCCCTCAACGCCCCGCTGGACGTGATCGTGGTTCGGAAACTGGGACTTCCATACCAGCCGGAGCTTGCCATGGGAGCGATTGGTGAGGGCGGTGCCCGGGTGCTGGAAGAGCACGTGCTGGCGCATGCCCGGGTCAGCGACGCGGAGCTGCAGGCCGTCGAAGACCATGAACGCGCCGTGCTGGCGAACCGGGTGGCCCGTTTCCGGAAGGGCCGGACGCGCCAGGATCTCACCGGCCGCATTGCCGTGATCGTCGACGACGGGATCGCCACCGGTTCCACCGCCCGGGTCGCCTGCCGGATCGCCCGGGAGCTCGGAGCCGCGAGGGTCATCCTGGCTGTTCCGGTCGCCCCCGCCGACACCCTCCGGAGCCTGACCGAGCCCGACGAGGTCGTCTGCCTCGCCACACCGCACCAGTTCTCCGCGGTCGGCTACCACTACCGCGATTTCTCACCCACCGAGGACGACGAGGTGGTGCAACTGCTCGACGCGGCGGCCAAGCGGCTGCAGAATTCGGCGCCGGAGTCCCGGAGACCGGCCGCGGCCGGTGTGGAGGACGCCGCCGAGTTCAATGAGGAAGTCGAGATCCCCTCGCGCGGGGTCCGTCTCCAGGGCCAGCTGCACCTGCCGGTCCCGGCCCCGGGCGTGGTGTTGTTCGCGCACGGCAGCGGCAGCAGCCGGCACAGCCCGCGGAACCGGTACGTGGCCGGGGTGCTCCAGCAGGCCGGACTCGGCACCCTGCTGCTGGACCTGCTGACCCCGGCGGAGGAACGAAACCGCGCCAACGTCTTTGACATTGAGCTGCTGGCCCGCAGGCTGTCCGCGGCCACGGACTGGCTCGCCACCCGGCCGGACACGGCCTCCTCCAGGATCGGCTACTTCGGAGCCAGCACGGGCGCCGGGGCCGCGCTCTGGGCCGCCTCCGAACCCACCGCCAGGATCGACGCCGTCGTCTCCCGCGGCGGCCGTCCGGACCTGGCCGGACCCAGGCTGTCCGCCGTCCGGGCCCCCACGCTGCTCATCGTGGGCAGCTACGACCACGAGGTGCTCGAGCTCAACCGGAAGGCGAAAGCCATGATGCGCTGCCCCAACCAGCTGGCCGTGGTCCAGGGCGCCACCCATCTCTTTGAGGAAACCGGTACGCTGGCGGCGGCTGCCATCCTCGCCAGGGACTGGTTCGTCGACTACCTGCTGAAGGCCGAAACCAATCCCCAGGAGTAACTGCATGAGCTACACCTACACCGCCGTCGTCCCGCTGAGCTGGGCGGAGGCCGTCGAAAAGACACGTGCGGCGCTCGCCGCCCAGGGCTTCGGAATACTCTCGGAAATCGATGTGCGTGCCACCTTCGCCGCCAAACTCGGCGAGGACGCCGCGGAAGCGCTGGGGGACTACGTCATCCTCGGGGCCTGCAACCCGATGCTTGCCAGCCGGGCGCTGGCCGCCGAACCGGAAATGGGGGCGCTCCTGCCCTGCAACGTCGTGGTGCGCCGCGGAACCGGGGCCACCGCGACCACCGTCCATGCCATCGACCCGCAAACCATGGTGCAGCTCAGCGGCGCACCCGAGGTCCGCGAGGTCGCTGAGGACGCCGGCACCCGCCTGCGCGCGGCCATGGCCGAACTCGCCGGGGGCGCCTGACCCGTCAGGCCCCGTGCACGTTGTGTTGGGCCCCGGGGTGGGCGCCGGCCCGGTGGCGGTAGGCGTAGACCAGCAGCGCCACACCGGCGAGAACCAGGAACACCGGGACGAAGAACTCACTCGCGGTGAGCAGCGCCGTGGCCTGCAGGGCGAAGATGAGCCCCAGCACGGCCAGGACCGCCGCCGGAATCAGCGGCCACTTCATCCGTGACGGTTCCGCGGCGCCGGGCTGGCCGGCCAGCGCTGCGGGCCGGTCCGGGTAGCTGCCCGGGCCCGGGAGGGGCCCGGAGCCAGGGTGGGAACCGTCGCGGGGGCTGGGTCCGGGGTGGACCGGAACCAGGGACAGTGCCGCGAACGTGGCAGCCAGGCCCAGGAACAGGACGACGGCGACCGGTATTCCGCCCCAGGCCTGCGGGAGGGCCACCACGAGGGCGAGCGTCAGCATCACCCCGCAGGGGATCAGCGCCCACCAGTTGGAGCGTTCGCGCAGATACACCGCGCCGAAGCCTGAGCCCATGAACAGGAAAAAGACCGCACCGCCCCATTCCGCCGCGCCCGGCCAGAGCTGGGTGACCGTCATGACCGCCGCCAGGCCCAGGAAAACCGAGCCGGGGATGGCGGCCCACCAGTTGTCCCGGCTGCGGAGGAACAGGGTCAGGAAAGCGGCCCCGGCCGCCGCGAAAATCAGCGGCCACACGAGGGCCGCGCTGTCGAGGATCCCGAGCAGATCCAGCAGCAGCAGGACCCCGGCCGCCATCAAGGCGATGCCGGCGATGATGCTGGTTCTTGCCGATTTCACAGTTTGCCTCCCGGAAGCCGGCGGACGGCTGCGCACCGCCCCTGAATCTTCAGGCTAGTCCGGCAGTGCCCGCCGGCGTAGGGCACAAGGTCATGGACGCCGCGGGCCGCACTGGTAGCGGCCGCGGCCCTCGGCCAGGGATTTGATGCCCAGCAGCATGCGCCGTTCCATGAGGAACTGCACGGGTTCCAGCACGGGCCGGAGAATCAGCCCTACGGGGAGCGGGGAGTAGTCGTACCGCGTGCGGGTCAGCAGCCGCGTGGTGTGCTCGTCGACGGGCTGCAGCACAAAGGTCCAGCCAAGCTCCAGGCGCGGACTCGCTGCGGCCCCGCGGGAAGGGGTGATCTTCCCGGTCCGCGGATCCATCGTGCCGCCGAGGGCCAGCACCGCTGCGGTCTCCAGGCGCCGGACCGGAATCCCGACGTCGGGGCCCAGCGGGATGACATCGCCGACGCCGAGCTGCTGGTAGTCGGGCAGGATCCGGTCCGCGCTGTGCATGCCGAGGCCCGCGGCGTTCTCCAGCAGGTCATAGCTGTACATGCCGCCGCGCCCGGCACCCAGCTGGAGTAGCCAGGGCCAGATGCCCGCGGCCGGTGAGTTGATGGTGACCGCGCGGGTGCTCTGCATCCGCGGCGTCCGAACGAGTTCGTCGCCGGGCAGCGGGCCGGCGGCTTCCTGGCTGCTGGCACCCCAGTTCAGCAGCCGGGGCCGGACGGCGAGGACGTACCCGGCGGCGGCGGCCGCCGCGGCAAGGGCAGCCAGCGGTCCGCGGAGCCGGGCGGAGCCAGGGGAGCGGCTCATGGGGCGGGCCTCTTACCGGGAGGCCCGGCGTGTTCCACTGTGGGGATCCGCGCCGAAACTTGCAGCTGTGCCATGGCTCCTACCCTTCCGGACCTTGAACAGCGCCGGCGTCCGCGGTGTCCGGCCGGTGGATCCCGCGGCGCTGCGTCCCGACCCCGCTGGAATCGAGCTCAAGTTTCCACAGGTGCAGGCCTCCCAGCACCAGGAAGAGTGCCGACAGCAGCACCGAGGACCACAGGGACAGCGCCGAGACCGGGACGTCGAACAGCGGTTTGAACAGCTCGCCCAGGGCCAGGGAGAAGATCAGGGTGAATCCGAGCAGGTACAGCGCCGGCATAAGAACCAGCCCCGGCCAGCGGCGGCGGAACGTCTCGACGGCCAGGATCAGGAACGCCGGCATGATGAAGCACAGGTCAAGGATGAACACGGAGTAGAGCGAATCGATTTGCTCGCCGGTCCGCATCAGCGGCAGCAGCATGGCAATCCAGAGCGGATAGAAGATGAGGGGCTGCAGGAGCGCGCCCGCGGCCGAGAGCACCCGGATCCCCCGGGGGAGCCGCGCTCGCCGCGGCCCGTCCGCCCGGAGCTCCAGCGCCGTGTAGACCATCCCCCAGAATGACAAGGCAAAGACGGCCAGGTAGAGGAGGTAGAACCCGTTGTAGGTCCGCTCGATGGAGTAGATGCCGTACGCGTAGAACAGGTAGCCCAGGATTCCCAGTGCCGCGATCTGCGCCTTGGCCTGTCCGCGCCGCGCCGCGAACGCCAGAACCGGGAGGGTGATCCCGGCGGCGGCGGACATCAGGTCCTGCGAGACCGCGCCGGGCAGCAGTTCCGCCGCCACAACGCCCCGGTAGATGCCGGGGACCAGCAGCCCGGTCAGCGCGGCCGGGAGGGTCAGCACGCCGGTGAGGATCCAGAGGCCCCGGACCGGCCACCGGCTGCGGCCCATCACTTCTCCTGGTGCTCTCCAGCGTCCTCGCCGACCACCAGCACCGGGCAGTGGGCATGGGCCGCGCAGGCGCCGCTGACCGATCCCATGACCTGCGCGAGGAAGCCGCCGCGGCCGCGCCTGCCGACCACCAGGAGCTGGGCGTTCCGGCTCTCCTCCACGAGGACCTTCGCCGGGGGCCCGAACTTAACGGCCCGGGTCAGGCCCTCCGGGACGTCGGTGCCGAAGGCACGTTCCAGGGACTCCCCGACCAGGCGCTTGGCCGTCTCTTCCAGCTGGGTGGTGGTGGGGGAGCGCTCTTCGGGCAGGTGGGAGGCCAGGAAGAGATCCGAGGTGCCCAGGCAGGTGACCACCTCCAGCGGCGCCCCGAGGCTTCTGGCCATCCGCCCGGCGAGCCGCAGCGCCGTCGTCGAGAAATCCGAACCGTCCACGCCCACGACTATCCGCTGATCAGCGTTCATGGCCCCCAGCCTGCCCGGTGCGCCTGGCATTGCCTAGGGCCGAAAGTCACGCGGGGACCGCCCCCCGGGGGTGTGCAACGTCCCCGGCCCCCTCTAGGGTGGAACAAACCCCACGAGCCGAGGAGTGCAAATGAGAGTTGCTGTAACTGGAGGAAGCGGGAAGCTGGGCCGGAGCGTTGTCCGGCGGCTGGGCGAGGACGGGCACGAGGTCACCAATCTGGACCGCACGGGAACGCGCGGACACGGTTACACCGAGGTGGACCTGCGCAACTACGGCCAGGTGGTGGACGTGCTCCTGGGCCTTGAGGACCGGCACGACGGGTTCGACGCGGTGGTGCACCTGGCGGCGATCCCGGCCCCCGGCCACGCCCCGGACGCCGCGACCTTCGAGAACAACATGCAGGCCACGTACAACGTGTTCCAGGCGGCCCGCCGGGCCGGGATCAAGAGGATTGTCTACGCGTCCAGCGAGACGGTGCTCGGCCTGCCGTTCGACGTCGACCCTCCCTACATCCCGGTCGACGAGGAATACCCGGCCCGGCCGGAGAGCACCTACTCCCTGGTGAAGCACCTTGAGGAGCAGATGGCGGTCCAGCTCACCCGCTGGGATCCGGAGCTGAGCATTACGGCCCTGCGCTTCTCCAACGTGATGGACCCGGAGGACTACGAGGAGTTTCCCGGCTTCGACGCCGACGCGATGCTGCGCAAATGGAACCTCTGGGGCTACATCGACGGCCGGGACGGGGCGCAGGCGGTGGCCCGTGCCCTCGAACACGGCGCCCCGGGGTTCGAGGCGTTCATCATCGCCAACGCCGACACCGTGATGAGCCGCAGCAGCGCCAGCCTCGCCGCGGAGGTCTTCCCGAACGTGGCTGTGGCCAAGGAGCTCGGAGAGCACGAAACCCTGCTCTCGATCGACAAGGCCAAGCGCCTGCTCGGCTACGCGCCCGAGCACACCTGGCGGAACTACCACCCGCTGCGCACCACGCCCACCGAAGACTGAAGGGGAGTCCCGTGAAATACCGCACGCTTGGCACCAGCGGCGCCGTCGTCTCCAACTACGCTCTGGGCACCATGACCTTCGGCGCAGAAGCCACCGAAGAACAGTCGCACGCGATCCTGGACGGCTACCTCGCGGCGGGCGGCAACTTCATCGACACCGCCGACGTCTACAGCTCCGGGGTCTCGGAGGAGATCATCGGGCGCTGGCTCGCCGGGCGCCCGGAGGCCCGGGACCGCGTGGTGCTCGCCACCAAGGGCCGCTTCCCGATGGGGAAGGCCCCGAACGACGTCGGCACCTCCCGCCGGCACCTGAACCGGGCGCTGGATGACTCGCTGCGCCGGCTCGGTGTGGAGCAGATCGACCTGTACCAGCTGCACGCCTGGGACCCCATCACGCCCCTGGAGGAATCGCTGCGGTTCCTGCAGGACGCCGTCTGCAGCGGGAAGATCGCCTATTACGGCTTCTCGAACTTCCTCGGCTGGCAGCTGACGAAGGCCGTCCACGTGGCCCGGTCCCACGGCTGGAACGGACCCGTGACCTTGCAGCCGCAATACAGCCTGCTGGTCCGCGAGATCGAGTCCGAGATTGTCCCGGCCTCGCTCGACGCCGGAATCGGGCTGCTGCCCTGGTCGCCGCTGGGCGGAGGCTGGCTCTCCGGAAAGTACAAGCGGGACCAGCCGCCGGCAGGCGCCACCCGGCTGGGTGAAAACCCGGAGCGCGGCATGGAAGCATGGAAGGCCAGGAACGCGGACCCGCGGACCTGGGAGATCGTGGACGCTGTGCACGACATCGCCGGACGGCACGAGGCAAGTGCCGCACAGGTGGCCCTGGCGTGGCTGGCGGAACAGCCCGCCGTGACCTCGGTGATCCTGGGCGTGCGCAGCACGAAACAGCTCGCCGACAATCTCGCGGCCGCGGACCTCCGCCTGACCGAGGGGGAACTGCTGCGGCTGAGTGAGGTGAGCCGGCCGCGCGTCGGGGTCTATCCCTACGGGCCGATGGCCCAGGAACAGCGGAGCCGGAAGATCACCGGCGGCCGCTAACACTCCAACAACAACACAGCAACGCGGGGTCACATCGCGCCTATCCGGGCACCCCGGATGGGCGCGATGTGACCCCGCGTTG
>NZ_MQTS01000035.1 GCF_020532825.1 Arthrobacter sp. SO3 | reverse complement strand
GGGTGCGGGGTGCGGGGTAGGGGTTAGAGCCCGACTTCGGCGGACTGCAGGAGCGCGACGGCGTCCGGCTGGCCTTCGAAGGTCACGAGGGCGTGGCGGGTGCGGCCATGGGCGTGCATGAGGAGCTCGCCCGGCTCGCCGACGATCGCGACGGAGACCGGGGCGCGCTTGGCGACGTGCCGGGGGCCGGAGGGACGCACCAGCACGATCCCGAGATCCACGCCGCGGTAGAGAATCGCCGCCCGCTTCACCAGTTCATCCCAGAGGGCGTCGGAGTACGCCTCGTCGAGGGCGCGGGGCGCCCAGCGGTCCACGGCCCGGCGGATGTCCTCGGTGTGGACGAAGTATTCGATCAGGTTGGCGCTTTCGTCCAGGGCCTTGATCTTCATCGGGGAAAACGCGGACGGCCCGGCGCGGAAGGAGTTGACCAGCTTGTTGTAGTCCTCCGGCGTCCTGAGCTTGGCGGCCAGCGCGGCTGTGGCCTGGTCCGACGCCTTGGCGAGGCGCTTGATCAGCAGTCCCAGGCCGACGGCGGCTTTGCGCTCTCGCAGGTACAGGTGGGCAGCAAGGTCCCTGGTCAGCCAGCCCTTACAGAGCGTGGGGGAGTCAGGACCGGCCGCCAGTAAGGTTTCGGCCAGAACTTCTCGGGACGGATCGACGAAATGCATCACTTGTGAAACTAGCACGAGAGTGCCCCGCGTGGGCACGTGAACCGCCGTCGTTTTGGCCACTGGGAGCCGGCTCACATCCGCGTGACGCCGATGTTAAGGGGGCGCCGGGCGGCTGGGCGGCGCCGTGCCCGGAGGCACTAGACTGGATCTGATGTCTGAGCAGCCCGCCCCCGCCCCCGTCAGTGGAAGAACTGTCACCGGAATCACCGACAGCGGACGATCCGTCAGCGGAAGTCCTGTCCCTGAAAACACCCGTCCCGGGTCGGCCGCGCCCGCGGACACCCTCCCCGCCGGCCTTGCTGCATCCCTGAAGCGGGACAGCGCCGGCCTGGTCGCCGCGATCGTGCAGCAGTTCGACACCAACGAGGTGCTGATGCTCGGCTGGATGGATGATGAGGCCCTGCGCCGCACCATGACCAGCGGGCGGGTGACGTTCTACTCGCGCTCCCGCCAGGAATACTGGCGCAAAGGCGACACCTCCGGCCACGTGCAGTGGGTCAAGTCGCTCGCACTGGACTGCGACGGCGACGCGCTGCTGGTCCGCGTGGACCAGGTCGGCGCGGCCTGCCACACCGGGACCCGGACCTGCTTCGACGGCCGCGGACTCGACGTCGTCACCGGCCACGCCGACTGACCCGGCGGTTGACTGCGGCCCAGCCGCAGCAAGCAGCCACGGCGGGGCCCGGCCCCGCACACTCAACCTTCAGGACCACTGAAAGAACAGGCGGAACCACAGCCATGCAGGACCTTGGAATCATCAGCCCGGGCCTGGAGGAGTTCCGTGAACTCGCAGGCCACAGCCGTGTTATCCCCGTCCGGCTGAAGGTACTGGCTGACGCCGAAACGCCGATCGGGCTGTACCGCAAACTTGCCCAGGGCCAGCCCGGCACGTTCCTGATGGAATCCGCCGCCGTCGGAGGCTCCTGGTCCCGCTACTCCTTCATCGGCGCGCGGTCCCGGGCTACCCTGACCACCAAGGACGGCCAGGCCTACTGGCTGGGCGAACCGCCCGTCGGGGTGCCCCTGGGCGGCAGCCCGGTGGACGCGATCCGCGACACCATCGAGGCCCTCCGCACCGACCGCTTCGACGGCCTGCCGCCCTTCACCTCCGGCCTGGTGGGCTTCCTCGGCTGGGAAACCGTGCGGCACTGGGAAAAACTGACCAGCCCGCCGGAGGATGACCTGCAGTTGCCCGAGATGGCGCTCAACCTCGTCACGGACATGGCAGTGCACGACAACATGGACGGCACCGTGCTGCTGATCGCCAACGCGATCAACTTCGACAACAGCTCCGACCGGGTCGACGAGGCCTGGCACGACGCCGTCGCCCGGGTCAAGGCGCTGCTGGCCCAGGTCAGCACTCCCGTGAAGCAGCCGGTCTCCGTGCTCGACCCGGCTGCCCTGGACTTCGCCTCCAGCGTGCAGGAACGCTGGAATGAGTCGGACTACCTCGCCGCCCTGGACCGCAGCAAGGAAGCGATCGTCGACGGCGAAGTCTTCCAGGTGGTCATCTCGCGCCGCTTCGAAATGGAATGCGGCGCTGACCCGCTGGACGTCTACCGGGTACTCCGGAACACCAACCCCAGCCCGTACATGTACATCTTCAGCCTCGAGGACGCCGACGGCCGGCAATATTCGATCGTCGGATCCTCCCCGGAGGCGCTGGTGACCGTGACGGGCGAGGAAGTCATCACCCACCCGATCGCCGGCTCCCGGCCGCGCGGCAAGACCGTGGAGGCGGACAAGGCCCTGGCCGAGGAGCTCCTCGCGGACGAGAAGGAACGCGCCGAACACCTGATGCTGGTGGACTTGTCCCGCAACGACCTCTCCAAGGTCTGCGTGGCCGGCTCGGTCGACGTCACCCAGTTCATGGAAGTCGAACGCTTCAGCCACATCATGCACCTGGTCTCCACCGTCGTCGGCAAACTCGCGCCCACCGCGAAGGCTTACGACGTGCTGAAGGCGACGTTCCCGGCCGGGACCCTGTCCGGCGCCCCCAAGCCCCGCGCGCTGCGCCTGCTCGATGAGCTGGAACCGCACCGCCGCGGAATCTACGGCGGAGTGGTCGGTTATCTCGACTTCGCCGGCGACATGGACATGGCCATCGCCATCCGCTCGGCGCTGCTGCGGGAAGGACGCGCCTACGTGCAGGCCGGCGGCGGTATCGTGGCCGACTCGGTGAACGCCACCGAGGCCCTCGAAACCGTCAACAAGGCCGCCGCCCCGATGCGGGCCGTCCACACGGCCCGGTCGCTGCGCAATATCACTGCCGAGTCCATTTCCGACGCCGGGACGCAGTCATGAGCGGCACTACGGTCAAAAGCAGCAGCCCGGTCGTCCCGCGCTGGGCCCGGAAGTCCACCCTGGTGCTGGCCATCGTCGCCCTGGCGTTGGCCGTCTTCGGCACCACGACGCAGACGTGGCTCACCGTCCACCTGGACCCTGCCCAGCTCGGCCAGGCCGTCAGCAGCCAGGACGGCCTGCACGTGCAGGGCAGCAAAGCCGCGACGACGGTGACGGCCCTTGCGCTGGTGGCCCTCGCCGGCGGACTGGCGGCGTCGATCGCCGGCCGGATCGCCCGCTGGATCATCACGGCGCTCATCCTGCTGGCCGCCGCTGGCATCGTCAGCGCCGCCGCGATCGTGATTGCGGACCCGCTGGCCGCCGCGCAGGGCTCCATCGCCGCCGCCACCGGGATCAGCGGCAGCGACGTATCGGTGGACGTCACAGTGTTCCCGGCCCTCGCCGTCGTGGCCGGAGCCCTGCTGGGGCTCAGCGCGCTGCTGATCATCCCGGCGGGCCGCTTCTGGAAGTCGCGCACGAAATACGACACCGCAGCCACGGGTACGGCCGCCGGCGGGTCCGCGGCGCCGGCCGGACCGCCGGACGACATCGACAGCTGGGACCGTTTGTCACGAGGTGACGATCCCACGTGAGCCAGTGCCGCGCGCACGCCCAGTAACGCGCCCCAGTAACGCGGCGAACAACACTGCCAAAAAATGGCAGAATGTAAGCAGTATTCACCCTGAGGAGATTCCCATGAGCAAAGCCCCTGTTTCCGCCCCCAAGCCCGCTGCCGGAACCGGCTACTCCTACGACGATATCGATCACCAAGAACCGACCGGCCACGGCAACAGCCCGGCAGCCTGGACCACCGTTTTTGTCATGCTCGTCGGCGCCCTCATCATGTCCATCGCCTTTGTCATCGCCAACACCACGATCTTCATCGCGGGCGGCGTCGTCATGGCCGTCGGCCTGGTCGTCGGCTTCGCCATGCGCAAGGCCGGTTACGGTGTGGGCGGCAGCAAGCTGAAGAACTCCGGCCACTAAGGGTGAGCGTTCTCGATGACATCAACGCCGGTGTCAGGGAGGATATGGAGGCCCGTCAGCGGATCACCACGCTCGCCGAGCTGAAGGAGCGCGCCGCCGCGGCCGCACCGGTGCGCGACGCGTGGACCGCCCTGGGCGGTGCCTCGGCGACGCGCGACCAGCTGAAGGTCATTGCTGAAATCAAGCGCCGCAGCCCCTCCAAGGGCGATCTCGCCAGCATTGCGGACCCCGCCTCGCTCGCCGTGCAGTACGCCGGCGGCGGCGCCGCCGCGATCAGCGTCCTGACCGAAGAGCGCCGTTTCAACGGCTCGCTCGCCGATTTCGACGCCGTCCGGGCAGCCGTGGACATCCCGCTGCTGCGCAAGGACTTTATGATCGACGAGTACCAGATCTGGGAGGCCCGGGCACACGGGGCCGACCTGATCCTGCTGATCGTGGCGTCCCTGTCCGACGCGCAGCTGCGCGAGTTCAGCGCCCTCAGCCGCGAACTCGGCATGAACGTGCTCGTCGAGACGCACACCGCCGGGGAAATTGAGCGGGCGGTCGCCGCCGACGCGCGGATCATCGGCGTCAACGTGCGCAACCTCAAGACGCTCGACGTCGACCGTTCCGTCTTCGCCGAACTCGCCGGAGGCATCCCCGCCGGCGCGCTCGTCATCGCGGAATCGGGCGTGCGCGGCGTCAACGATGTCCGGCATTACGCCGCGAACGGCGCCAACGCGGTGCTCGTGGGCGAAGCCCTGGTCAGTGACGCGACCCCGCGGGAGCGGATCGCGGAGTTTATGGCCGCCGGAGCCGAAGAAATCGCCGCACGTTCCTGAACGGCGCTCCGGCCAGGCATTGCCTGGCCGGACGGCGCCAGCGCAGCCGTGCGGACCCCAGATCTAATTAGCAGTGGAACAGGATGGTGAGACTGATGGTCGATGCGCCAGCAGCCGGCTCAGACGAAAGCGCCGTGGACGCGTTCCTGCAGGGTGGAGAATCCCTGCGGCACGCCCCGGGCCCGTACTTCGGCTCCTACGGCGGCCGATGGATGCCCGAGTCGCTCATCGCAGCCCTGGATGAGCTTGAGGACACCTTCGAAAAGGCCAAGGCCGATCCGGAGTTCACCGCGCAGATCGCGGAGCTGAACAAGAACTACTCGGGCCGGCCCTCGCTGCTCACCGAGGCCAAGCGCTTCGCCGAACACGCCGGGGGAGTCCGGATCTTCCTCAAGCGCGAGGACCTCAACCACACCGGTTCCCACAAGATCAACAACGTGCTGGGCCAGGCGCTCCTGGCCAAGCGCATGGGCAAGACCCGTGTCATCGCCGAGACCGGCGCCGGACAGCACGGCGTCGCCAGCGCCACTGCCGCAGCCCTGATGGGCCTGGAATGCGTCGTGTACATGGGCGCCGAGGACTGCCGCCGGCAGTCCCTGAACGTGGCCCGGATGGAGCTCCTCGGAGCCACCGTCATCCCGGTGACCAACGGTTCCCAGACCCTCAAGGACGCCATCAACGAGGCGCTCCGCGACTGGGTCGCCAACGTGGACAACACCCACTACCTGCTGGGCACCGCAGCCGGGGCGCACCCGTTCCCGGCCATGGTCCGCTACTTCCACGAGGTGATCGGCGAGGAAGCCCGGGCCCAGATCCTCGAGCAGACTGGCCGCCTGCCCGACGCCGTCTGCGCCTGCATCGGCGGCGGCTCGAACGCCATCGGCATTTTCCACGGCTTCCTGGATGATCCCTCGGTCAAGATCTACGGCTTCGAGGCCGGCGGCGAGGGCGTCGAAACCGGCCGCCACGCCGCCACCATCACCCTCGGCAAGCCCGGCGTGCTCCATGGCGCCCGCTCCTACCTGATGCAGGACGACGACGGCCAGACCATCGAATCGCATTCCATTTCGGCGGGCCTGGACTACCCCGGCGTCGGCCCGGAGCACTCCTACCTCGCGGACATCGGGCGTGTCAGCTACGAGCCCATCACCGACAGCGAGGCGATGGACGCGTTCCGGCTGCTCTGCCGCACGGAGGGCATCATCCCGGCCATCGAGTCCGCGCACGCCCTGGCCGGTGCGATGAAAGTCGGCCAGCGGATCGCCGCCGAATGCGCCGCCGACGAAGCGGCCGGCAAGGCAACCGTCAAAGCATCAGAGAAGATCGTGATCGTGAACCTCTCCGGCCGCGGCGACAAGGACGTGGCCACCGCCGCCGAATGGTTCGACCTGCTGGACAAGGATTCAGCCGAGCACGAGATCGCCAAAGAGGGGGAGCAGCTGTGAGCACCGTCCAGGAACAGGGCACCGCCCGGACCGCCAGCAAGTCCGCTGCCGCCATTGACCGCGCCAAAGCCCAGGGCCGCGCCGCCCTCATCGGCTACCTGCCCGCCGGCTACCCCAGCGTCGAGGACACCATCGCGGCCGGCATCGCCCTCGCGGAAAACGGCGCCGACCTGATCGAAATCGGGATCCCGTACTCCGACCCGGTCATGGATGGCCTGGTCATCCAGGCGGCAACCTCCGAGGCCCTCAACAAGGGCTTCCACGTCACGCAGGTCTTCGACGTCGTCCGCGGCATCACCAGCAAAACCGACGCCGCCGTGCTGGTCATGACCTACTGGAACCCCGTGGTCCGGATGGGCGTGGAGGAATTCTCCCGCCAGCTGGCCGAAGCCGGGGGAGCCGGGCTCATCACCCCCGACCTGATCCCCGACGAAGCCGCCGAATGGATGGCGGCCTCGGACAAGTACGGTCTGGACCGGGTGTTCCTGGTGGCGCCGTCGTCGTCGCCGGAGCGCATGAAGCGCACCGTTGATGCGAGCCGGGGCTTTGTCTACGCTGTCTCGATCATGGGCGTCACCGGCGCGCGCACCTCGGTCAGTTCCGCGGCCAGGGACGTTGTGGCCGCCGCGCACGCTGCCGGCGCCGAACGCGTCTGCGTCGGGCTGGGCGTGTCCAACGCCGACCAGGTCCGCGAGATCGCAGCCTACGCGGATGGCGTGATCGTTGGCACCGCGCTCGTCGTGGCCATCGGCGACGGCGGCGTGGATGCGGTAGCGTCCTTGACGAAAGACCTCAGCACCGGCCTCACCAGGGAAGAAGCTTAAAGCACATGCAGTCAGTCCTCCACGCGGCAGCGATGATCCCCGCGAGCATTCCGAGCCCGGACTGGTCCGGCTTCGACATCCCGCTGCCGTGGGGGACGCTGCGCATCCACGCCTACGCCCTGTGCATCCTGCTCGGCATCGTTGCCGGCCTGTGGCTCGCCTCGGTGCGCTGGGCCAAGCGCGGCGCCCCGGAGGGCAGCGTCTGGGACATCGCCATCTGGGCCATCCCCTTCGGCATCATCGGCGGCCGGCTCTACCACGTGGTGTCCTCACCGGATGCGTACTTCGGCCCCGGATTTGACGGCACCGGGGACCTGTCCCTGATCCCGCAACTCCAGCGCGGCGGACTGGGGATCTGGGGTGCCGTGCTGCTGGGCTCCCTGGGCGCGTGGATCGGCTGCCGCAGGGCGGGGGTCAAGCTGAGCGCATTCCTCGACGCCGCCGCGCCCGGACTGCTGCTGGCCCAGGCAATCGGCCGCTGGGGCAACTACTTCAACCAGGAACTCTTCGGCGGCCCCACCACGCTCCCGTGGGGGCTGCAGATCGACGCCGACAACCCGAACTTCCCGCCCGGCATGGCCGCGGACACCCTCTTCCACCCGACGTTCCTCTACGAATCCCTCTGGAACCTCGCCGGCGTCGGCATCCTGCTGCTGCTGGACCGCAAGTTCCGCTTCCGCCGGGGCCGGCTGTTCTGCCTCTACGCTGTCTACTACACGCTGGGCCGGGTCTGGATCGAAGCGATGCGGATCGACGACGCCGAGCAGATCAACCTCTTTGGCATCACCACCCGGCTGAACGTGTGGACCAGCATCTTCGTCCTGCTGGGCGCGCTGGCCGCGTTCATCATCCTGGGCCTGCGCAAGCGCACGGAGCCCGACACGGTGTACCTGCCGGGGCGCGAACCGTCCGGTACGGCGGCCGCCGCCGACGCCGAGCCAGCAGCCGCCGTCGACCATGACGCAGCTAGCGGCCTGGATGACGACCCAGCAACTGTCGGCGGCGACGCCAGAAACGGCGCGGCAATCAAAGAGCCGGCCACCGTTCCGGCCGCTGTTCCTGCCCACAGCGGGGATGTCCACCATTCGGATTCTACTGTCTCAAATAGTGGTTTGCGTGGTAATCTCCCTGATAACCAGAGCGGTCCAGGCCACGCTTCCGCCCCAGCTGAAGCGTCAAAGGATTCCACGGGCGGCACCAATCCCGCCACGGGAGCGCCGGGGGCCGGAGCATCCGGCCACCAGGCCACAGGAACCGCGCCGGAAGCTGAGGGCACCAAGTAGCTCAGCCCCGGCAAACCGGGCCGCGGAGTCACCCCTCGCAGAGCCCGTTTCCACAACGGCGTGGCAGCAAGGAAAGCGCCGGACAGCAGAGAGTTGTTGTTCGCGCAATTCCGGGCCGGCGGTTGCGTAACTGTTAGTGCAGGACGCGGCGCTGACCTACAATTCGAATAAGAAAAAACTTTGTTGTGCCCATCACACCGGCGCACCGATGCGGGCCAATGTTGTCCCTCCCATACGCACGATCAGGAGGAAGGACGTCTCCCATGACCCAAACCCTGCACAGCCCCAGTTGGTCCGAGCCTCAGCAGGCCGCCATGTCACCTTTCAAGCGCTTCGCGGCGCTTCCCGAAGCGGCCGGGCTCTACAACCCCGAGCAGGAGAAGGACGCCTGCGGACTCGCCATCATCGCCACGCTGCGGGGGGAGCCGGGTTACGACATCGTTGACGCCGCCCTGACCGCCCTGCGCAACCTCGAGCACCGCGGTGCCGTGGGCGCCGACGAAGGCACCGGCGACGGCGCCGGACTGCTGATGCAGGTCCCGGACGAATTCTTCCGCGCAGTGACCGACTTCGAACTTCCGGCACCCGGACAGTTCGCGGTGGGCACGGCGTTCCTCCCGGCCGAGAAGCGCGAATCCGACGCCGCGAAGGCCGGCATCGAAGGCCTCGCCGCCGACGAGGGACTGACGGTCCTCGGCTGGCGCGAAGTGCCGATCGTGGCCGACCTCGTCGGGGCGATGGCCCGGGCCTGCATGCCTTATTTCTCCCAGCCGTTCTTTGCCTCCAGCACCGGGGAAGTGCTGGAGCGCAACGAACTCGACTCGCGGGCCTGGCGCATCCGGAAGCGGGCGCAGAACAAATTCGGCGTGTACTTCCCGTCGCTGTCCTGCCGGACCATCGTCTACAAGGGCATGCTCACGACGGCCCAGCTCGAGCCGTTCTACCCGGACCTCTCGGACAAGCGCTTCAAGACCAAGCTTGCGATCGTCCACTCACGCTTCTCCACCAACACCTTCCCGTCCTGGCCGCTGGCCCAGCCGTTCCGGACCATCGCCCACAACGGCGAAATCAACACGGTCAAGGGAAACCGCAACTGGATGCGTGCCCGCCAGTCGCAGCTGGCCAACCCGCTGCTGGGCGATTCCCCCGAGGAGCTGTACCCGATCTGCACCCCGGGCGCTTCCGACTCGGCCTCCTTCGACGAGGTTGCGGAACTGCTCTGGCTCTCCGGCCGGCCGATCACGCACTCGATCATGATGATGATCCCCGAGGCCTGGGAAAACCATGCCACGATGGATCCGGCCCGCCGCGCCTTCTACGAGTACCACTCCATGCTGATGGAACCGTGGGACGGTCCCGCCGCGGTGTCCTTCACCGACGGCAACCTCGTCGGCGCCACCCTGGACCGCAACGGGCTGCGCCCCGGCCGGTTCTGGATCACCGAGGACGGCCTGATCATCTTCGCCTCCGAAGTTGGCGTGATCGACGTCGAACCTTCCAAGGTGGTCAAGAAGGGCCGCGTCTCACCCGGCAAGATGTTCCTCGTGGACACCGACGCCGGCCGGATCATCAGCGACGCCGAGGTCAAAGCCGAAGTGGCCGCCGCCAACCCGTGGGCCGACTGGGTCAAGGAAAACCTGATCGACCTGAAGGACCTGCCCGAGCGCGAGCACGTGGTGCACACCGCCGCCTCGGTCAACATCCGGCAGCGCACCTTCGGCTACACCACCGAGGAACTGAAGATCCTGCTCGGCCCGATGTCCCGCACCGGCGCCGAGCCGCTCGGAGCCATGGGTTCGGACACCCCCGTGGCCGTGCTGTCCAAGCGGCCCCGGCTGCTGTTCGACTACTTCGTGCAGTCCTTCGCGCAGGTCACCAACCCCCCGCTGGACGCCATCCGCGAAGAACTCGTCACCTCGCTGACGTGCGCGATCGGCCCCAACGGCAACCTGCTGGACACCAAGCAGGTCCGCCAGCCGCAGGTTGCGCTGCCGTTCCCGGTGATCAACAACGACCAGCTCGCCAAGATCGCGAACATCGAGAACGCCGACGGCGACAAGGTCGCCATGAAGGTCCGCGGCCTTTACCGCCCCGAAGGCGGCGAAAATGCGCTGCGCGCCCGGCTGACCGAAATCTGCGAGCAGGTCTCCGGCGCCATCAACCGCGGTGTGCAGTACGTCGTGCTCTCGGACCGTGACTCGAACGCCCAGTGGGCACCGATCCCGTCCCTGCTGCTGGTCAGCGCCGTGCACCACCACCTGCTGCGCAGCGCCAACCGCACCAAGACCGCCCTCGTGGTCGAGGCCGGAGACGTCCGCGAGACGCACCACGTGGCCGTGCTGATCGGCTATGGTGCCTCCGCTGTGAACCCGTACCTGGCGATGGAATCGGTGGAGCAGCTGATCTCCACCGGCGACGTCGTCGGGGTCACCTCACAGGACGGCGTCCACAACCTGATCAAGGGCCTCGGCAAGGGCGTCCTGAAGATCATGTCCAAGATGGGCATCTCCACCGTGGCCTCCTACACCGGGGCCCAGACCTTCGAAGCCCTCGGCCTGGGCCAGGACCTCGTGGACGAGTACTTCTCCGGCACGCACTCCCAGCTCGGCGGCGTCGGCCTCGACGTCATCGCGGCCGAGGTCGCGGCACGCCACCGGATGGCGTACCCCGAGAACGGCATCGAGCAGCCCCACCAGGCGTTGCTCGGCGGCGGCGAGTACCAGTGGCGCCGCGACGGTGAGCCCCACCTGTTCAACCCGGAGACCGTATTCCGGCTGCAGCACGCCACGCGTGAGCGCCGCTACGACATCTTCAAGGCCTACACCCGCGGCGTGGACGACCAGTCCGAGAACCTGATGACCCTGCGCGGGCTCCTGAAGTTCAAGGCCGGGCTTCGCCCCCCGGTCCCGCTGGAGGAAGTGGAGTCCGTCTCCAGCATCGTCAAGCGGTTCTCCACCGGCGCGATGAGCTACGGCTCCATCTCCCAGGAGGCCCACGAAACCCTCGCGATCGCCATGAACCGGCTGGGCGGCAAGTCCAACACCGGTGAAGGCGGCGAGGACGTCGACCGGCTGCTCGACCCGGCGCGCCGCTCCGCGGTCAAGCAGATCGCCTCCGGCCGCTTCGGCGTGACCAGCCTCTACCTGACCAACGCCGACGACATCCAGATCAAGATGGCCCAGGGCGCCAAGCCCGGCGAAGGCGGCCAGCTGATGGCGCAGAAGGTCTACCCCTGGGTGGCCCGGACACGGCATTCGACGCCCGGCGTCGGGCTCATCTCCCCGCCCCCGCACCACGACATCTACTCGATCGAGGACCTCGCCCAGCTGATCTACGACGCGAAGCGGGCCAACCCGTCGGCCCGGGTGCACGTCAAGCTAGTCTCCGAGGTCGGGATCGGCACGGTCGCCGCGGGCGTCACGAAGGCCAAGGCCGACGTCGTCCTGGTTTCCGGGCACGACGGCGGGACCGGCGCCTCGCCGCTGAACTCGCTCAAGCATGCCGGTGTGCCGTGGGAACTCGGCCTCGCCGAAACCCAGCAGACGCTGATGCTCAACGGCCTGCGCGACCGCGTGGTGGTGCAGGTGGACGGCCAGCTCAAGACCGGCCGCGACGTCGTGATCGCCGCGCTGCTCGGCGGCGAGGAATTCGGTTTCGCCACCGCGCCGCTGGTGGTTTCCGGCTGCATCATGATGCGCGTCTGCCACCTGGACACCTGCCCGGTGGGCGTCGCAACGCAGAACCCGGAGCTGCGCTCCCGCTTCACCGGCAAGCCGGAATTCGTGGTCAACTTCTTCGAATTCCTCGCCGAGGAAGTCCGCGAGATACTGGCCGAGCTGGGCTTCCGGAGCATCCGGGAAGCGATCGGCCACGCGGAGATGCTCGACACCCGTGAGGCGATCAACCACTGGAAAGCCGAAGGGCTGGACCTGGACCCGATCCTGCACGGGCTCGAATTCGACGACGACGCCCCCCTGCGCAACCTCACCGGCCAGAACCACGAGCTGGACAAGCACTTCGACCAGCGCCTCATCGTGATGGCCGCGGAGGCCCTGAGTGACCGCACCCCGGTCAAGATCGCCGTCGACGTGATCAACACGGACCGCTCCGTCGGCACGATGCTGGGGCACGTGGTCACCAAGACCTTCAGCACGGACGTGCTGGCCACCGACACGATCGACATCACGCTGACCGGCACCGCCGGCCAGTCGCTCGGTGCGTTCCTGCCTGCCGGCATCACGCTGCGGATGTTTGGTGACTCGAACGACTACGTCGGCAAGGGGCTTTCCGGCGGGCGCATCATCGTCCGGCCGGACCGCACCAACGTGTTCCCGGCCGAACGCAACGTGATCGCCGGAAACGTGATCGGCTACGGCGCCACGAGCGGCGAGATGTACCTCCGCGGCCAGGTCGGCGAACGCTTTATGGTCCGC
Organism: Arthrobacter sp. SO3; assembly: GCF_020532825.1. Taxonomy (GTDB): domain Bacteria; phylum Actinomycetota; class Actinomycetes; order Actinomycetales; family Micrococcaceae; genus Arthrobacter. The sequence goes on along the minus strand of NZ_MQTS01000035.1, from coordinate 12,794 downwards.
AACTCCGGCGCCACCGCGGTGGTCGAAGGAATCGGCGACCACGGCTGCGAGTACATGACCGGCGGTCAGACGCTGATCATCGGCCGCACCGGCCGCAATTTCGGTGCCGGCATGTCCGGCGGCACGGCCTACGTGCTGGACCTGCAGACCGAACGCGTGAACAAGCAGGCCCTGGAGTCCGGCGAGCTGCAGCTGCGCGAGCTCGACGCCGAGGACCGCGAGATTGTCCACGGACTGCTCCAGAAGCACTTCGAGGAGACCGAGTCGCTGCTCGCGGCCCGGCTGCTGGAGAACTTCGACGACACCGCAGCCCGCATAACCAAGGTGCTGCCGCGCGACTACGCGGCCGTACTGCAAACCCGTCTCGACGCCATCGAAGAGGGCCTTGACCCCGACGGCGAAGAAGTTTGGTCTCGAATCCTGGAGGTGACCGGTGGCTGATCCACGCGGATTTCTGAAAGTACGTCAGCGCGAAACCCAGCCCCGCCGTCCCGTTCCGGTCCGCATCATGGACTGGAAGGAAGTCTACGAGGCGCAGGAGAAGGGCGTCCTGAAGGCCCAGGCCGGCCGCTGCATGGACTGCGGCGTGCCGTTCTGCCACCAGGGCTGCCCGCTGGGGAACCTCATTCCGGAATGGAATGACCTGATCTGGCGGGACAAGGGCGAGGAAGCGATGGAGCGGCTGCACGCCACCAACAACTTCCCCGAATTCACCGGGCGGCTCTGCCCGGCCCCCTGCGAGGCGTCCTGCGTGCTGGGCATCAACCAGCCCGCCGTGACCATCAAGCAGGTTGAGGTCTCCATCGTGGACCAGGCCTTCGAGAACGGCTGGGTCAACCCGCTGCCGCCGGCGCGGCTCAGCGGCAAGACGGTCGCCGTCGTCGGCTCGGGCCCCGCCGGGCTCGCCGTCGCGCAGCAGCTGACCCGGGTGGGCCACACCGTCGCCGTCTACGAGCGCGACGACAAAATCGGCGGCCTGCTGCGGTACGGCATCCCCGATTTCAAGATGGAAAAAGAGCACGTCGACCGCCGTCTGGAGCAGATGAAGGCCGAAGGTACCCGCTTCCGGACCGGCGTCGCCGTCGGCACCGACGTGACCTGGGAGCAGCTGCGCCGCCGGTACGACGCTGTCGTTATCGCCACGGGCGCCACCGTCCCGCGTGACCTGCCGATCCCGGGCCGCGAGCTCGAGGGCGTGCACTTCGCGATGGATTACCTGGTCCCGGCCAACCGTGTGGTGGCGGGGGAGACGGTGGAGAACCAGATCAACGCCGCCGGAAAGCATGTGATCATCCTCGGCGGCGGCGACACCGGCGCGGACTGCCTCGGCACCGCGCACCGGCACCAGGCCGCGTCCGTCACCACCCTGGCGATCGGCAAGCAGCCGCCGGCGGAGCGCGCCAGCCACCAGCCGTGGCCGACGTTCCCCACCCTGTTCGAAGTCGCCAGCGCCCACGAGGAAGGCGGTGAACGCACCTACCTCGCCTCCACCGTGGAGTTCGTCGGCGAAAACGGCAAACTCACCGGCGTGAAGGTCGCCGAGACCGAATTTGTCGACGGCAAGCGCCTCCCCAAGGCCGGCACCGAGCGGATCATCCCGGCCGACCTGCTCTTCCTCTCGCTGGGCTTCACCGGTCCGGAGCCGGCAGGGATCACCGAGCAGGTCAGCGCCGAGTTCGACGGCCGCGGCAACGTGGCCCGCGACGGCTACTACATGACCAACACGGAAGGCATCTTCGTCGCCGGAGATGCCGGCCGCGGCCAGTCGCTCATCGTCTGGGCCATCGCGGAGGGGCGCGCCTGCGCCGCCGCGGTGGACAAGTTCCTGATGGGCAGCACCATCCTTCCGGCTCCCGTGGCCCCGACCGACCGGGCCATGGCCGTCCTGTAGGCCGCAGTTGCTCCACTGGCGGCCGGCTACGGTCACATTCCGCCGACAACTTCATCCATGCAATCGACTACTAGGGTAGGTATATGAGACGCGCTAAAATAGTGGCCACGTTCGGACCGGCAATCGCGAGTTTTGAGAACACTCTCGCCGTGCTGGAAGCCGGCGTCGACGTGGCCCGCATGAACATGAGCCACGGCGACTACGCCGTGCACGACACCACGTACGAGAATGTTCGCAAGGCAGCCGGACAGCTCCACAAGGCCGTTGCCATCATGGCGGACCTCCAGGGCCCGAAGATCCGCCTCGGCCGGTTCGTGGACGGGCCGCACCTGTTGGCCGTTGGCGACACGTTCACCATCACCACCGAGGATGTTCCGGGCACCAAGGACATCTGCTCCACGACGCTCAAAAGCCTCACCGAGGACGTCAATCCCGGCGATGCACTGCTGATCGATGACGGCAAGGTCGCACTCCGCGCGATCGACGTCGACGACACCAAGGTGGTCGCCCAGGTGATCGTCGGAGGGTGGGTCTCGAACAACAAGGGCATCAACCTGCCCGGCGTTGCCGTCAACGTTCCCGCGCTGAGCGAAAAGGACGAGGACGATCTGCGCTGGGCCATGCGCCGCGGCGTGGACATGGTGGCACTGTCCTTCGTCCGCGACGCCTCGGACATCAAGCGCGTCCACGAGATCATGGACGAAGAAGGCCGCCGCGTGCCGGTGATCGCCAAGATCGAGAAGCCGCAGGCCGTCGAGCAGCTGCCCGAGATCATCGACGCGTTCGACGCCATCATGGTGGCCCGTGGCGACCTCGGTGTGGAACTTCCCCTCGAGGAAGTGCCGATCGTGCAGAAGCGCGCCGTCGAACTGGCACGCCGCTGGGCCAAGCCGGTCATTGTGGCAACCCAGGTGCTCGAGTCCATGATCGACAACCCGCGTCCGACCCGCGCCGAGGCCTCAGACTGCGCCAACGCCGTGCTCGACGGCGCCGATGCGGTTATGCTCTCCGGCGAGACCAGCGTGGGCAAGTTCCCGATCGAAACCGTCAAGACCATGGCCCGGATCATCGAATCCACCGAGGTCCACGGCCTGGAGCGCGTCCCCCCGCTGGGCACCAAGCCCAAGACCCGCGGCGGCGCCATCACCCGTGCCGCCGTCGAAATCGCCGACCAGCTGGATGCCAAGTACATCTGTGCCTTCACCCAGTCCGGCGACTCCGCACGGCGCCTGTCGCGGCTGCGTCCGACCCGGCCGGTTTTCGCCTTCACCCCGGTGGAGCACGTCTGGAACCAGCTCGCACTGACCTGGGGCATCCAGCCGGTCCTGGTCCCGATGGTTGGCCACACCGACGAGATGACTGCACAGGTTGACCGCAGCCTGCTGAACATGAACCTCGTCGAGGACGGCGACATGGTGGTCATCGCCGCCGGTTCGCCTCCCGGAAAAGCAGGGTCCACGAACATGCTGAAGGTCCACCGCGTGGGCGACCTGGCCGACGCCGGCAGCCACGGCGAAGTCGAGGTCACCAAGGACAAGCTCGGCCCCTGGCCGGAAAAGAAGAAGCGGAACGGCAAAGTCTAGTTCCGCAGCTTGAACCAAAAAGGGAGGGTCCCCGCCAGCTGGCGGGGACCCTCCCTTTTGGTCTGTGTTGCTGTGGTACCGGGTCTGGTTAGTTGACCTGGTTGATGATGGTCTCTGCAACCTCACGCATGCTCAGGCGGCGGTCCATGGAGGTCTTCTGGATCCAGCGGAACGCCTCCGGCTCGGTCAGGCCCATCTTGGTGGTCAGCAGGCTCTTGGCGCGCTCCACGAGCTTGCGGGTGGCGAACTGCTCCTGCAGGTCGGTCACTTCGCTTTCGAGGGCCTTGATTTCCTCATGCCGGGAGAGGGCGATCTCCAGGGCGGGAATCAGGTCCGCCGGGGTGAAGGGCTTGACCACGTAGGCCATTGCGCCGGCATCGCGGGCTCGTTCGACGAGTTCCTTCTGGCTGAACGCGGTCAGCAGGACCACGGGGGCGATCCGGGCCTTGACGATCTTCTCGGCGGCGGTGATGCCGTCCATGATGGGCATCTTGACGTCCATCAGGACGAGGTCCGGCTTCAGTTCTTCGGCGAGCTGCACGGCCTTCTCGCCGTTGTCAGCCTCGCCGACGACGTCGTAACCTTCGCCCCGCAGGATCTCGATGATGTCGAGCCGGATGAGGGTCTCATCCTCGGCCACGACCACGCGGCGCGCCGGCTTGGACGTGGGGTTTGACTCCGTCTGTTCTGACACGGGAACTCCTTGGAAAGGTACGGCGGGAACTAGACCATCTTAGGTTGTCACCGCTGGTGTACTGGGACCGGGTTGGGTTCGATGCGGCGTCACTGGCGCGATTCTGGAATTCAGCCTATCTGCATGTAGAGTAATTTCGCGCACTGGAAGCGATCGCGTTGCTCACAGCACTGTGGCTGGGCGATTATGACACCGGTGTTCTCCGCGCCCGAGTGGCGGAATTGGCAGACGCGCCGCACTCAAAATGCGGTATCGAAAGGTGTGTGGGTTCGAGTCCCACCTCGGGCACAGTGTTTCCGCAGGTCAGTGGCTTCTTAAGGTGCTGAGTGTGGACAAAAGTACTAAAAGTGTGGACAGCGGCGTAGCATTTTTCCTATGGCCAGCATTCGAAAGCGCACTAAAAAGGACGGTTCGACGTCCTTTATGGTCTGCTGGCGGGACCCGGCCAACCGCCAGGAACAAGGCATCACGCTGCCGACGGAATCCGAAGCGATCACCCTGAAGCGCCTCCTTGACGCCAACAACCAATCGTTTGAGATCGCCCAGCATGCGATGCTCGCGAACCAGACCAAAGCGCCCACCGTCGCGGCCGTGATCCAAGAGCACATCGACCTTCTGGTCCGGCCTTCCGTTGGTACCGTCCACACGTATCAGACCATGTTGAAGCTGCATATCGCGGACGTGATTGGCCATGTCCCGGTGGACAAGCTCGACTACCGGCATTTGACATACTGGATGAAGACGATGCAGACCAAGGGACGGTCGGCGAAAACCATTAAGAACAACCATGGCTTGATTTTCTCGGCGATGGAGACGGCGGTCCGTCTTGGCTACCGGAAGGATAATCCGTGCCGGGGCGTCCAGTTGCCCTCTGGCGAAAAGGCAGAGGATGAGGTCAGGTTCCTGACGCACGCTGAGTTCGGGCTGATCCTGGAATGCATGGGGGAGCGGTACAAGGCGTTCACTGAATTCCTGGTCATGACCGGTACCCGTTTTGGCGAAGCGACTGCGGTCACTGTTGCGGACGTGGACCTGATGTCGAAGCCGGCGACGATGCGGATCAACAAGGCATGGAAACGCGGTACTGATTCCGAGTATTACGTCGGAGCGACCAAGACCGGTGCCGGCAAGAGGACTGTTTCGCTCAATCCTCATTTGGTGGATGTGTTGATTCCACTGGTCGCCAGCCGCCCTGGCTCGGAACTCCTGTTCACCACTCCCAAAGGCGAACGCATTGTCCACAAGTTGTATTGGCACCCCTACTGGACTCCCGCCGTGAAAGCGGCCCAAGCGCGTGGACTGAAGAAGTCACCACGGATCCACGATCTGCGCCATACCCATGCGTCCTGGCTGATCCAGGATGGCGTCTCGCTGTTCACGATCTCCAGGCGACTCGGGCACGCATCTACGCGGACCACTGAGCAGGTGTATGGCCACTTGATGCCGCAGGCGCTCCAGGATGCCGCCGACGCCGTCGAGCGTTCCGCGGTTGTGTGGCGCGGATAGCGCCTGGGCGGATGGTCCACCTAAGAGTATTTCTGGCGAGCCTGTGCTCGCGTCCCGATCAGGCGGACGGCCGGCGCCGTAGCGCCACTGGTTCGGACTTCACGTAGCTCCGCAATCTCCCTGAGGTGGACAGACGTGAAGACAATCTTCCCCTTGCCCCAGACGGCGTGCGGGAACTCACCCTTGGCAGCACCGTCCCTAAGCCAGGCCTCTGAACACTTGAGGACGATGGCAGCCTCGGCTGGTTCGAAGAATTCAAGTTTCATGCCCTGTCCGATCTCTTCGTCGTTATGTAGCGAGGACGTCTTGCGCGAGTCCTGTCCCCGTTCATGTGAGCCGGGAATCACGGCGGCATGACGGAGACTTGGAAACTCGCTTCGAGGGCCGCAGTATTGAGCTGCACCTGCTCGGCGGAGGCACTGAACTGAGTCGATGAGCGCTTCACCAGCCCGGCATCGGTGAGAAGGCCGAGTTGCCTGCGGATGGCTGAGGATGAGGCGCCGAGTTCGCTGCCGATCTGGCCACAGGTTGAGGGCCCGTTCTTGAGCAGGAATCGGATGATTCGGCTTCGTGTTCGGTTCATCAAAATGCTCGACATGGGGACCACAACCCAAGGAATGGTGAAGGACTGTAGACGGGTCTACAGCAGTAGGTTACTCCGGTTGATGTCATGTTGGATAGGCCAGAGTGAGCAAATCAATCCCCAACTGGTTGACGCGGTTGATTGCCGCGCCGGACGACTCAGGTAATACTGGGCGAAAGGGGGTCGTAGCGCCTGATCGGTCTGCCGACCCGGTGTCAGATCGAGGGGTGGGCAGCGCGGATGGACGAGGCAGGTGGCGGTGACATGTTGTCTCCCCAGGCCCAGCTGGCCCGTCGTCTGAATCTGTTGCTCGACGTCGTGGTTGCCGAACGTGGGAAGCCCGTAACGTTCCGCGAGGTCCAGGCCGAACTCGAGGCTAGGGGCATCAAGTTGTCCCGCGCGCGCTGGTTCTATATGAAAGAGGGGACCGGTCGTCTGGTCAGCGATCCGGCGCTATTGACCGAGCTGTGCAACATCTTCAACGTTGACCCCTCCTACCTAATCGGCGACAGCGCCGACTTGCCCCAGCGGATCGATTCGCAGCTCGAGTTTGTGAAGTCGCTTCGTGCGGCCAGGGTGAAGACTTTCGCGGCGCGGACGCTGGGTGATATTTCTCCGGAGACGCTGATGGCCATCTCTGAATACCTCAACAAGGACATTGATCGCCATCCTGGAGCGGAAGAGGCAGCAGCTAATCCTCCAGAAGATACTGAAGGTGAGCCGCCAGCAACTCCTTGATCCGCGCAGGGTTGGCTGAATAGCGCGGAGAGCGGCCATGCCGTCGGCCCGGCTCAAGGTCCACCGCGATGGCGCCGGTCTCCTCAAGTGCAAGCAGGTGCTTGGCTACGCTCGGCTCACCGGCGCTTACTGCTGCCACGATGTCCCCGCGGGTCGCCGGACCGTGCGCGGAAAGGTAGCGGAGGATCTCGTTCCGTGATCTGTTGCCAAATGTCGCGACAGCGGCCTCGACGTCGTTCGACCAGGCTTCGTCGTGGGGCTGCGTGATCCTGGGCATGGAACCATTCTCACCGAACGATCCCGGAAAAGTAAGACCCGCAGTCTTGACGATACTTTAATTATCTTTGAAAATAGTTTGTATAGCTTTGCTGTCGTAGTGGTCGGCCTTGGCTTTCGCTGCCACTCTTAGGGCGCCGGTCGTGCCGGTGCCGGACTTATTGGAATCGTTTAGTCGAAGCGGTGAAGACCATGCGAGTCGAAGCCAGGTTGAATCAGGCCCCACAAGATCATCCAAATGTAGGAAGTATCGACATCTCCCTGCGCGGTGCGCCGGAGCCCGCCGCGGTTGTCGTTCCGGTAGATCAAATCATGATCGCCGTCGACGGTGTACAGCGGTACGTGGTTTCGCATCTATCGCGGATCGGCCGGGCCTGCGACGTGGACGACGTTATGCAGGACATCCGGGTCGCGGTGTGGGATGGCGTGACCCGGGGGCATTACCGCCAGCTCCCCGGTATTCCCTTTGGTGCTTGGGTTCAAGGGGTGTGCGCGAACGTGTGCGCCGCGCACGTCCGTCGGGAGCTGAGCCATCAGACGCTCCCGCTGATCGTGGAACCAGGGAATGCCGACGGGCATACGCCGTTCGTTATTCTGGCGGTGCTGGGCCTGGACCGGGGTGGAGGTCAAAGTGCCGAGCAGATTATTGACCAACAATGGGCACGAATGATCCTTGAGCTGACCCAGGCCAGCGTGCCGGCAGGAGCTTGGGTTCTTGCCGTGGACAGTCTCACCGGGCCGCGACACTACGGTCCGCCGTCGCCACAGGACCGCCGGCGCTGGCATGCGGTGACCGTGGTGCGCCAGACGGCGAAAACCATTCGAAATGCCCTGGAGGTTGAGCAGGCGGCCATTAGCAATATCGGAGACGTATGCCAGCGCGCAGCAGAGTGCCTGCCCACACCGGTACTCCGCGGAACAGCTGAAAGTATCGTTCGCCCCGGGCTACGAGGACCCGAACGCAAGAGGGCTCTGGAATCGTTGGCGGCCCAGTTGGGCGTCACCGAGCGCTATCTGGCTGTCCAGATCGGCTTCGCGCGCCGGCTGTATCGAACGGCATGGAGGATTCTCCAGGCCGGGACGCGGACTGCGTACTGAGTCATGTTGTGGGTACGTCCGCTCGCCATGAACAGGCGAGAAGGAGGCCCGAATGTCCGTAATGCGAAAGAACGCTCTGCCTGGTTCAAGCAGCCAGCATCGATGGTGGATCGCAGCGATCGCGCTCTTGAGTGTGGTCGCGGCGCTCATCGCTCTCACGTTGTCGACGCCCACACCCGCAGAGGCTCCGGTTGCACCGCCGCCGACGGTGGACATCCCTCAGAGCCCGGCGAACGCTTCCCCCGGGACGCCGGCACAACCTTCGACGGTGGCTCCTGACGTTGTAATTGCCGATGCCGAGGGTGCACCCCGCACTGCTGACTTCCGCCAGCTCGCCGCCGCGGCGGCGACGGCGATCTACACCTGGGACACGCGAACGTCTTCCTACTCGGAGGTCTACTCACGGCTCCGCGACTGGTGGGACGTGCTGCCGGACGGTTCCAATCCCTTAGCCGTCCTGGTGCAGGAGTTCGAAGCCACTGGGGTCAACGCGGGAAGCTACGCGACTCTGGCTGACCAGCAGGCGCACCGTTCGGCCGCGGTCGAATCCCTGCACTGCGACAGCGAGCTGGCCAAGGTTCGGGAGCGGCCGGCGCCATGGGAGGGACTGCATGTGTGCACAGTCTCCGTCAGTGTTCTGGATCAATCAATTTTTGCTCGCAACATTTACACGGCACCTGTCAGCGTCATGGTGAACTGTCCGCCGGCTCTTACGGCCCCGACGGATCATTGCGTCATGGTCGGCTTTTACGCCGCACAGAGCAGAATCGTCTATTGATGCCGGCCGCCATCGTGTTTGCTGGGCTGGTCAAGCGCCGGGCCCTTCTGCGGGTTTCGCTGGGAGTGGCCTCAATCTTGATCCTGATGGGTTCCATTGCGTTTAGCGCAACCGTGGCGGTGCTCGGCGCGAGCGCAGCCGACACCCCGTCCGTCTGCTCGCAAGATGGCGGCGCTGCTGGTCCCGGCGCCAGCGAATCCGGCGCCCTGAGCATCCGCCCAAACAGCCGGGCTCCGGTCAGTGTGACCGACAGGCAAATGGCCGTAGCCGGGGACTACGTTTCCATTGGCCAGCAATTGGGTGTCCCCCGTAACGGCCAGATCATCGCAATCATGATGGCTCTGCAGGAATCCAGCCTCAGAGTCCTCGCCAACGTGAACGTACCAGCCTCGCTCCAGTACCCGCATGAGGGCCTCGGCAGCGACCACGACTCCCTCGGTACGGCCCAGCAACGTCCCGCGGCGGGCTGGGGGACAGTCGAGCAGCTGATGGATCCGACGTACAACGTGCGAGCCTTTTACGGCGGACCTTCCGGCCCCAACCGTGGCAGCCCGCCGGGGTTGTTGGATGTCCGAGGTTGGCAATCCATGAACAAAGGCCAAGCTGCGCAAGCCGTTCAGGTGTCGGCATTTCCGGAGTTGTATGCGCGGTGGGAGGCTGAAGCGACGGCTATTGTTGAGGCGCTCGACGGCGGGATGTCACCGGCTTGGTGCTCCGATACGCTGCCTTCCTCGACGCACACGGTCGTGCCCGCAAATTTGAGCGAAATCCGCATAGATATCCTGCGGTTCACGCAGGAAGGAGTCGGCGGCGCCTACGTGTGGGGTGGCACAGCCTTCAAAGCGTGGGACTGTTCCGGTTACGTCCAGTGGATTTACAGGCAGGCCGGGATCAACCTGCCGCGGGTGGATCAATGGAGGGTCGGTACGCGGACCGAGAATCCGCAGCCGGGAGACCTGGTGGTCCAGAACGCACAGGGGCCAGCCGACTGGGGACACGTTGGCATTTATTCGGGAGACGGCATGATGTACAGCGCGTTGAATCCTGCGGTGGGTACGTTGCTGCATCCCATAGCTTGGAATACGGATACGGCGTATTTTGATCTACTGCCGTGACCTGTCGTTACGCCGAACTTAGAAACCCAAAGGTATATCCTGCGGGCGGAATAGGAACGGAAAAGTTTCGATACAGGCTCTAAGGAGATTTCCGTGACCGGTCGGGCGCATGCAGCGCTTGCCAAGGATTGGGTGCGCTGGGGAGCCGTGGCCGGCGCTTCGAGTCGCTGAGGAGGTTGACAGGGCGCAAAACGAGAGGGAGCGGGCAGTCATGCCAGCAATCGTTGTTCGGAAAATTCCGAAGTCGCCGACAAGCTGCGCAACGGGTTCACCGCTGTCAAGGGTCAATAGTTTGTGCCAATGGACGGCCAGCGCTTCGAATCTCGGTCGCTGGACTTCTGTGGCGTCGAAACGCGTGCGGAGCAGATCAGATTCGTCATTGGCTGCTCCGATGTGTCTCGTAACCAACGGTGGATACGCCGATTCCATCAAATGGTTTCGAGACATAGTTACGAGAATCGACGGCCGCGGACGAACCCACACCATCCCGCGGAAGCTAAAAGCATTGCCGACGCACCGGTCGCCGGGTCGACGAGTCGCCTCGTATCCTATGGGTTATGTGACAGATGTAAGTGGAGTCACTGCAACATACGATCTCCGCGCGAACCATCAAGGGGCAGTTGCACGAGAATTAGGGGCCTGCTGACCGCGACCAGGTGGGGATCGAGTGAGTCGAGCGGGGCTCGGATTTCGGGCCCCTGGTGAGGACAGAGGCCAGGCTGACAAGTAGAATCAACGCGAACGAAAGGTCGATCATTGTCAATCGAGTCTTACCTGCAGAAGGCCGGCTTCGCCGGCGACCCTCTAGCCCACACGAATGCCGAGCAGGAGGAACGCCTGGGGGACTATTTCGTTCCACCGCCGTATTTCCAGAGCGTCCTAGGTGATCCCGCAACGCCGAAGTCCAATGTCATCTTCGCTCCCCGCGGCGGAGGTAAGACTGCGCAACGGCTGATGATTGAGCGGGAGGCAATAGAGCCGGACGCCCGGTATCTGTGTCTCACTTACGACTCCTTCGCGTCGGTCGTCGGCCGCGGTGGGGATCTCGCTGCCCACCAGGTGGAGCTATGCCGCATCGTTGCGCTGGCGATCCTGTCCCACTTGGAAAACGACAGCGTCGAGGCTTTCTTTCTGACCGATCATGACCGCCAGATTGTAAAGGTTGCTGCGCAACAGTTTGTCGGGGTACTCGGGCTTGGGGAGTACAAGGCCGCAGTCGATGCTGTGAAGACCCTCGGTGACAAAGCCGGAGAGTTTTGGAAAAAGTACGGTGGTCCCGTCGCCGCCGGCGTCGCCCTACTTATGAAAAAGGCGGGGCTGGACGATGTGAACATCTCGGTCAGTCTGGAGCAGCAAGCACAAGACTCCAAGGCCGCAAGTAGCTACTATTTTTTGTCGCAGCTGGTCGAGATCGCGAAGAAGCTTGGGTGGGACGCGGTCTACTTCTTGATCGACAAGGTGGATGAAACGCCGAGCACGACTAACAACGCGGAAGCGGCGGGCAAGCTGATTCTGGAACTGGTCACTGATCTGACCACTCTGGAAACCCCGGGCGCCGCATTCAAGTTCTTTTTGTGGGACCAGATGGAGGACTACCTGCGAACCAATGGCCTTCGAGGTGACCGCGTCGAAGTAGTTAATCTGGGCTGGACCGTGGACGAGCTTTCCGAGATGCTCACCAGGCGACTCGCGGCTTTCTCAAATGGCAAGATCACCTCTTTCAACCAGCTCGTGGACGAAGAATCACCAGTGGATGCTCACAAGGTGCTCGTTTACTTAAGTCACGGATCCCCCCGTGACATGATCCGCATGGCCCGATCGATAGTAAAAGAACACACGCGGATGCCGAACGAGGCTGCAGCGATATCCCCGTTCAATCTCGCAAGGGGAATCGTTGAGTTTTCGAAGGAGAGCACTCTTGAGAAGTTTGGCCGCTTCCAAAGCGACTTTTCTCGAATCGCAAATTCAAGCTTCACCCTCACCGAAGCGGCGGGTGTTTTCAAAATAAGCACAACCGGAGTCACTAACAAGGTGAACGCCTGGATTCCAACCGGGGCGGTGAAGCCGCTTGGCACGCGTCCGAATCCAGGGGCCAAACCGTTGAACCTCTATGGCTTCGCGGACCTGAGAATTGTAATCGCATCTAGCTCGGACAGGATCGGCGACGTTCTGGCGACTCATGCAGTTGAATGTGCGAACTGCTTGAACATCATCTATGCCAATGAAGCGGAGTTGGACTGCCCTTACTGCGGTTCAAAGGTAGCCAGAGAAGCGGCAAGAAGTCTTCTAGAGGTCTGCACGCTTAGTTCGTCATAGTCTACGGTGCCGCGGTCTGGCCCTAAGGGCCGGACTCCAGCTGGGCCCACTTCTCCATGGTCCCAGCGATGGCCCCGTTCTGGATTCGTTTGTGCGGCTCTGAACGTTGAGGTCTCGCACCACACAGACGGGTCTATGAACCGTGCCGGGTTTTAGGCCGTCTTCTTGCTGGTGGCCTCGTCGTCTGATGAGGCGTCTATTTGAGCATAGTAGTTC
>NZ_MQTS01000034.1 GCF_020532825.1 Arthrobacter sp. SO3 | reverse complement strand
GGGACATGCCCTCCCCTGGGACGCGGGGATGGACATGCTGGCACTATGTCCGGTGGGCGCGGCCAGGGCTGGGCATGTCCGGTGGTGGTCACAGCTTAGGAGGCTGCCGCGTCCACAAAGTACCCTTGGGAACTGTGAAGGTACTAGTCATCGGCCCCGGCGGCCGCGAACACGCCATTGTCCGGTCCCTGCTTGCTGACCCGAACGTGTCCGAGGTCCACGCGGCCCCGGGCAACGCCGGCATCAGCAAACTGGTCCCCACGCACGCCATCGACGCGAACGATCCCGACGCCGTCGCGGCCCTGGCCACCAAACTCACCGTTGACCTCGTGGTGGTCGGCCCCGAAGCGCCGCTCGCCGCAGGAGTGTCCGACGTCGTCCGCGCCGCCGGCATCCCCGTGTTCGGCCCCAGCAAGGCCGCGGCCCAGCTCGAAGCCTCCAAGGCCTTCGCGAAGGAAGTCATGGCCGAGGCCGGCGTGCCCACCGCCATGGCCCGGGTGGCCACGAACGCCGAGGAAGCCGCCGACGCGCTCGACACCTTCGGCGCCCCTTTCGTGGTCAAGGACGACGGACTCGCCGCGGGCAAGGGAGTTGTTGTCACCAACAACCGGGACGAGGCCCTCGCGCACGCACAGAGCTGCTTCGATGCCGGCGGCACCGTGGTGATCGAGGAATTCCTGGACGGCCCGGAGGTCTCGGTCTTCGTCCTCTGCGACGGCCGCAACACCGTGGCGCTGTCCCCGGCGCAGGACTTCAAGCGGATCTTCGACAACGACGAGGGCCCCAACACCGGCGGCATGGGCGCCTACACCCCGCTGGAATGGGCCCCCGAAGGACTCGTCCAGGAGGTCATCGACCGGGTTGCCCAGCCCACGGTCAACCAGATGGCGCACCGGGGGACCCCGTTCGTCGGCGTACTCTTTGTCGGACTGGCGCTGACATCGCGCGGCACCCGCGTGATTGAATTCAACGTCCGCTTCGGCGACCCGGAAACCCAGGCTGTCCTTGCCCGCCTCAAGACGCCCCTCGGCGGGCTGCTGATGGCGGCCGCCAAGGGCGAACTGGACAAGGTCCAGCCGCTGCGCTGGTCCAAGGAAACCGCCGTCGCCGTCGTCGTCGCGGCCGAAAACTACCCCGACACCCCGCGCACCGGTGACCGGATCCGCGGGCTCAAGAAAGTCGAGTCGATCGAGGGCGTCCACGTGATCCACGCGGGCACCAGGCTCGACGACGAAGGCAAGGTGGTGTCCGCCGGCGGGCGGGTCCTCGCCGTGGTGGCGCTGGGCACCGACCTCGTCGAGGCCCGGGAACGGGCGTACGACGGCGTCGAACTGGTCCAGCTGGACGGCAGCCAGTTCCGCACTGACATCGGAGGCAAGGCGGCCCGCGGCGAGATCAAGGTCAAGACGCCCGGCGCCGGCGCCGCCGCCACGAAAGCGAAGGCCTGAGCATGACCAACCACGATTCCTCCATGCCCGAGGCCCCGCTGCCCGCCGCCGCCCCGGTGGCCAAGGGCGGCCTGGACACCGAGACGCTGGATCTGCCCGGCTGGAAGCACATTTACTCCGGCAAGGTGCGGGATCTCTATGTTCCGGCGGACGCGTCCATCACGGAGCGCATCGGCCAGGAGTGCGTCCTCGTCGTCGCCAGCGACCGGATCAGCGCCTACGACCACGTCCTCGCCAGTGAGATCCCGGACAAGGGCCGCATCCTGACCCAGCTGAGCCTGTGGTGGTTCGAGCAGCTCGGCGTGGAGCACCACGTGCTGGCGGCCACGGTCGACGCCGGTGTGCCCGCTGCGGTGGAGGGCCGGGCGATGATCTGCAAGAAGCTGGACATGTTCCCGGTGGAATGCATCGCCCGCGGCTACCTCACCGGCTCCGGGCTCCTGGAATACCGGCAGTCCGGAACCGTGTGCAGCATCCCGCTGCCGGACGGCCTGGTGGATGGGTCCCGGCTCGAAGAGGCCATCTTCACCCCCTCCGCTAAAGCCGAGGTGGGCGAGCACGACGAGAACATCACCTACGACGCCGTCGTGGAGCTCGTCGGCGCGGACATCGCCGCCCGGCTGCGCGAGCTCACCCTGGAGATCTACACCAAGGCGGAGGGGATCGCCCGCGGCCGGGGCATCATCCTCGCCGACACCAAGGTGGAGTTCGGCTTCGACGCCGCCACCGGCGTCATCACGCTCGGCGACGAGGTGCTGACCCCGGACTCCTCACGGTTCTGGGATGCCGCGACGTACGAACCGGGCAAGGCCCAGCCCTCCTATGACAAGCAGTACGTCCGTGACTGGCTGACCTCGGCCGAATCCGGCTGGGACAAGTCCTCGGACGCGCCGCCGCCGGCGCTGCCGGCCGAAGTCATCGCCCGCACCCGCGGCCGCTATGTGGAGGCCTACGAAAAGCTCACCGGCCGCACGTTCGGCTAGGCCCGTCGCGGGGCGGCGGTCCAGCCGTCGCAGGGAACTTTCGCAGGGCCGCCCCCGCAGGGGCCGGCTAGCTTCCGGCTGAGGCGGCGGCCTGGGCGCGGCGCTGCGCGAGCCGGATTTCCAGCACGGCGTCCATCGCCTGCTGGACCCGGTCCGAGGCGCCCGCGGCGCTGAATTCCTTCTGCGCTTCCTCGAGATAGACGAGGGCTTCGTCCGATTCGCCGGCGGCCTTGAGCGCCTTGCCGAGGAGGAGCGAGACCTCACCGGCGGTGTGCTTGGCCAGTGCATCCTTTTCGGCATGGATCCCGCGCAGCTTCTGGACGGCGGCGACAATGTCCCCGGTAAGGTAGAGCCAGCGGGCCCGGATGAAAGCGACCTCGAGCTGGTCCGTCTTGTTGCCGCCCACGATGGAGAGCGCCAGCTCGGCGCGCTCGATCGAGGTCAGCGTTTCCGGCTCAACGATCCCGGAGGACAGGCGGACGGCCGCCGAGGCCTTGTTGAACCGCGCCCAGAGGTCGATGTCGTTCGCGGGGGAGAGCAGCTGCGCCGCCCGCTCGTGGTACTTGATGCCCTCCTGGTAGTCGTGGCGCATAAAGGCCACATTGCCGATCACCCAGGCGACTTCGCCGGCGAGCTGGGTCATGGAGTGGTCATCCATGTGCCCGTTCATGGCCTGGCAGTACTCCCAGGCCTCATCGAGCCGGCCGCTTTCGGCCAGTGCGCCGATCAGGGCGCGCAGCGCGCCTATTACGAGGGTGGATCCCTTGGGCAGTTCGGCACAGAGCCGCACTGCTTCCTGGGCGTGTTCGACGGCGGCGGTCAACTGTCCTTGTCCCTGAGAGGCCGCAGCCAGCATCTGCCGTGCCCGCACGCCCAGGCCCGCCGACTCGGAGGCCATCGGGTGATCCATGAGGCGCTGGACGATGTCCTGGCATTCCTGCCACCGGCCCTGCTTGATCAGGCACTCGGCCTGCATGTAGCTCATGTTCCACCAGGCGCTGGTGTTCTTGGCCTCGAGAGCGATCTGGGCCGCAGCCGCGGCGTGCGTCGCCGCGAGGGGGTAATCCCGCAGGTCCCACGCCTGGCGGGCGTACAGTCCCGCGAGAACATATTCAGCGTCGCTTATTGATACGGGCTGGCTCCAGGCTTCCAGCGCCTTGGGGGCGAGTTCGAGCCGCCGGGCCAGCTCCTCAATCACGTCCGCAGTCGGTTCGCGGCGCCCGGTCTCCAGAAGGGAGATGTAGCTGGGCGAGTACAGATCCCGGCCTAATTCCGCTTGCGTCAGGCCGCGTTCCAGCCGTTCCGCTCGGAGTTTCTCCCCGAATCCGTTCCCCACGGATACCTCCTAATTCCGGACAATCTTTGTACTAAATGCTTGACAGCCTCTGTGGAAATCATTTTACAATGTATGTCAACAAGGGTAGTGCTGACTTGGTAAGGACCCCGACTCATATTGAGGAACTACATGTTGAAGAAGATTGCAGCCGGCGCCGTTCTGGCGGGCGCACTGGCATTCTCTGCGGCGGCTCCGGCCGTTCTGTCCGCTGGTTCCATTGTCGACGAGGGTGGATTCACCGCTGTTGGTAACTGGCCGGACCCCATGAAGGCACCTCAGGCCGTTGGTAACTGGCCCGACCCGATGATGTACTCCGTCAACGTCGGTAACTGGCCGGACCCGATGTAGGACTCAACAAAAGCCTCTCTTCACAGCCCCGGGACTAGTTCGAACCGCGTTCCGGGGCTGTTTTGTGCCCGTTTCGACGGCGGCGCCGGGTGGCTGACGCATGGCGGGCACAACAAGAAGAGGACCCTCCAGCTGGAGGGTCCTCTTGTTGATTGGTCGGGATGACAGGATTTGAACCTGCGACCTCGTCGTCCCGAACGACGCGCGCTACCAAGCTGCGCCACATCCCGATCCGTTACTTCAAAAGCAACTTCACAAGAGTATCCGATGGGGGCCCCGGATGCGAAATCGGGACGCCGGCGGCCCCGCAACAGAAGCCGTCACGGGACCCGGAACAGGAACCGACGCCGGCCGCACGGACCCGGAACAGGAACCGACGCCGGCCGCACGGACCCTGGCGGCTTAGACCAGCGAGTCTTTCCAGGCCCCGTGCAGCTGCGCGAAGCGGCCACCGCCGCCGATCAGCTGCTCCGGGGTGCCGTCCTCGACGACCCGCCCGTCGTGGACCACGAGGACCCGGTCGGCGGTCTCCACCGTGGAGAGGCGGTGCGCGATGATGAGGGCGGTCCGGCCGCCGTCGGTGCCGGTCCCCTGCAGCAGCCCGGCGAGGCCGGCCTGCACGAGCCGCTCGGACGGGATGTCCAGCGAGGACGTGGCTTCGTCCAGGATCAGCACCGCCGGCCGGGCCAGGAACGCCCGGGCGAAGCTGATCAGCTGGCGCTGCCCGGCGGAGACGCGGCCGCCGCGCTTGTTGACGTCCGTGTCGTAGCCTTCGGGGAGCGCCTGGATGAACTCGTGCGCGCCGACGGCCCTGGCCGCCGCCTCAATCTCCTCCCGAGAGGCACCGGGCCGGCCCAGGGCGATGTTGTCCGCCACGGAGCCGCTGAACAGGAAGGCCTCCTGGGTGACCATGACGACGTTCCGGCGCAGGTCCGCCGTCGCGAGCTCCCGCAGGTCCACGCCGTCGAGCGTGAGGGACCCGGCGGAGACGTCGTAGAAGCGGGCGATCAGCTTGGCGAAGGTCGATTTGCCGGCGCCGGTCTGGCCCACGAGGGCCACGGTCTGGCCGGCGGGGATGTGCAGGTCCATCGTGGGGATGATGACGGGCCCGTCGCCGTACCGGAATTCCACACCCTTGAAGTCGATGGTGCCCTTGGCATCGTGCAGGGCCGCCGGGTTCTTGGGCGGCCGGACGGTGGGGACCTCCTCCAGCAGCCCGGAGACTTTCTCCAGCGCAGCCTGGGCGCTCTGGAAGGAGTTGTAGAACATGGCCATCTGGTCCACCGGCTGGAAGAAGCGCTTGGTGGACAGGATCAGGGCCAGCAGCACACCGACGGCGAGATCGCCGCTGAGCACCCGGAACCCGCCGGAGAGCAGGACGACGGCGACGCAGACGTTGCCGATCAGAACCAGGCCGGGCTGGAAGATGCCGTTGAGGTTGATCGAGCGGACCGTGACCTTGCGGTAGTCCTCGGAGAGCTCGGCGTATCGCGCGGCGTTCTCGCGTTCCTTACGGAAGGCCTTGACCGCGCGGATCCCCGTCATGGTTTCGACGAAGTGCACGATCAGCCGGGCCGAGACCACCCGGGATTCGCGGAACGCGATCTGGGAGTGCTTCTGGTACCAGCGGGCCAGGAAGTACATCGGCACGCCGGCGGCCAGGACCAGGAGCCCGCTGCGCCAGTCGAGGGCGAACACCGTCACGGCCGTGAACACCATAAACAGCATCCCCGAGACCAGCGAGCTGATCCCGGAGTCCAGGAGTTCCCGCAGCGCTTCCAGGTCCGAAGTCTGCCGGGCAATGATGCGCCCCGAGGTGTACTTTTCGTGGAATTCCAGGCTGAGACGCTGGGTGTGCCGGAAGACCCGGACCCGCAGATCCAGCAGCATCGCCTGGCTCAGCCGGGCCGTCGACGTCACATACAGGGCGGTCAGGCACGCCGTCGCGACGGCGGCCGCGAGGTAGGCGGCGCCGGTGAGCAGCAGCGGCAGGTTGTCGCCGGCGCTCAGCGCCGGCAGGGCCCGGTCGATGCCGAAGGCGATCAGCGCGGGCCCGGCGACCCTCGCCGCCTGGGACAGCACGACGGCGGCAATGGTTAGCCAGAAGCGCCGGCGGACCGGGCGGATGAGCGAACCGAGCAGGGCCACGGAGCGGCGCCGGACGGTCTTGCTCTCGCTCTTGGACAGGTGCGCGTTGTCCTCGTTCGCGGTGCCGAAGGTTGCGCTGCTCATCGGGAAATCTCCTCGGCGCTGAGGCCTGACAGTTCTGAGTCCAGCAGGTCGGAGTCGAGGTCCCGCGGTTCGGTCTCGAGGCTGGCGATCACGTAGCGGTAGTGGCGGTTCTCCGCGAGCAGTTCGGTGTGCGTTCCGACGGCGGTGATGCGGCCGTCCTCGAGCAGCGCCACCCGGTCCGCGAGGGCCACCGTGGACGGCCGGTGGGCCACGATCAACGTCGTGGTGTCGGCAAGCACCTCCCGGAGCCGGGTCTCGACGAGTTCCTCGGTGTGGACATCCAGGGCGGAAAGCGGATCGTCCAGGACCAGGACCCTGGGCCGGGCGGCGATGGCACGGGCCAGGGCGATGCGCTGCCGCTGCCCGCCGGAAAGGCTGAGCCCCTCCTCGCCGATCAGGGTGTCGAGGCCGTCCGGCAGCGAGTACGCGAAGTGGGCCTGGGCGACGTCGAGGGCCTCCTCGAGGGCCTCCTCGCGTTGCCCTGCCGGCAGCCCGGCCGGGGCTCCGAGCATCACGTTGTCGCGGACCGAGCTGGAGAACAGGGTGGTGTCCTCAAACGCGACGGCGACGACCGTGCGGAGCTCCTCGACGCTGAACTCGCGCAGGTCCACCCCGTCGATGGTGATGGCACCGGTGGTGACGTCGTAGAGCCGGGGGACCAGCTGGAGCAGGGCGCTTTTGCCGCTGCCGGTGATCCCCACCAGGGCCATGGTCTCGCCGGGGTTGATGTCCAGGTTGATGTCCTTGAGGATCGGTTTGTCCGGGGCATCCTCGTAGGCGAACGTGGCGTTGCGGAAACTGAGGGCGCCTTTCAGCTCGTCGGGGCGGCGGGGCTGCTCCGGGCTGGTAATGGTGTTCGCCGCGTCCATCACCTCGAAGTGCCGGTCCACGGCGGATTTTGCGGTGAGGGCCATGGCCAGCAGCATCCCGGAGAACTCCACCGGTGTGGCAATCACGGCGGCGGTGGCGAAAAAGGCCACGAGGGAGCCGATGCTCAGCTCGCCGGTGGAGGCGAGCAGGACCCCGACGACGAGGCCGGCGCCGAGGGCCAGCTCGGGCAGGAGGGTCACGACCAGGCTGAAGGTGGCCAGATGCTTGGCCTTGGCGATCTCCGTCTGGCGGAGCTCCTCGGCCTGTTCGTTGAAGTTCTCCAGCGCCTCGCGGCTGCGCCCGAACGCCTTGAGCACGCGGATCCCGTGGACCGATTCCTCTACCGTCGTGGCCAGGTCACCGGCCTGGTCCTGGCTGCGGCGGGCCACCTTGCTGAAGCGGGTCCGGAAGCGGAAGCCGTAGATCATGATCGGCACGGCGGCGGCGAGGAAGATCAGCGCCAGCTGCCAGCTCATCGAGAACATCACCACGACGCCGATCACCACGGTCAGGGTGGTGACCACAAGCATGATGGCGCCGAAGGCCATCCAGCGGCGCAGGAAGTTCAGGTCAGTCATGGCGCGGGAGAGCAGCTGCCCGGAGCCCCACCGGTCGTGGAAGGAGACGGTCAGGTCCTGCAAATGGTCGTAGAGGGACACCCGCATCCGGGTCTCGACCGTGGTGGCGGGGTTGATCACGAACTGGCGGCGCAGCGCCACCAGGCCGGCCTCGGCGATGCCCAGGCCCAGGATCACGAGGGAGGCGATCCAGACCGCTTCCGCGCTGCCGCCGGGTTTGAGGGACTGGTTGATCAGCACCCGCAGCACCTGGGGGATGGTCAGGGCCACCACGCTGGCGAGCAGGGCGCAGAGCAGGCCCATGACGAGCCGCGGAATGATCGGCCTGACGTGGGGATAGTGACGGCTGATGGAGGAGAAAAATGAGGTCTGCTTGGCCATGCCCGCTTCTTAAAGCTCAACTGCGAAGATCTAACGCAACTGGATGTAGTTTCCTGTAGCAACTACCCTAGGCCATCGAGTGACCGGGTTCACGTGAAAATCCACAGCTTCAGGATCTCGCCCAGTAATTACATTCCGCAATGGCTGCCCCGGCGCGCACCCGGTCCCGGACATGCCCAGTCCCGGGCGCAGCGAGTGGACATGAGCCTGGTATTCCCGCCGGGCATGCCCAGTCTTGCGCGCGGCGAGTGGACATAAGCCCGGCATCCCCGCGGGGCATGCCCAGCCTTGCGCGCAGCGAATGGACATAGTGCCACTATGTCCATCCGCGGCGCCCGGGGGAGGGCATGTCCAGTGGTGGGCGCAGGGTCAGGGGCGCGGGGTGAGGGTGAGGAGCACGGCCTCGGGCTTGCAGGCGATCCGGACCGGGGCGAAACGTGAGGTGCCGATGCCGCCGGAGACGTTCACCGGCGTCGTGCGTCCCTTGCTTTCCCAGTCATGCAGGCCCTTGGCGCGCCAGGTCGGCAGGTCGCAGTTGGCCACGAGGGCGCCGAAGCCCGGGACACAGATCTGGCCGCCGTGGGTGTGCCCGGCGAGCAGCAGGTCGGCCGCATCCCCGGTGAAGTGGTCCAGGACGCGCTGGTACGGGGCGTGGATGACGGCGACCCGGAGGTGCGGCCTGCTGTCCTGGCCCGTGGTGCCCCGGGGCCAGCCGGCGTACCGCTCAAGGCCCAGGTGCGGATCGTCCACGCCGGAGAAGTCAAAGCGCAGGCCCCTGATGATCAGCGACTGGCAGCGGTTGGTCAGGTCCACCCAGCCGCCCATGCCGAAGCCGGCGCGGAGCCGCGGCCAGTCCAGCTTGGCGGGGTCCTTGGGCTTTTTGGACGGCCCCAGGAAGTACGACGCCGGGTTCTTCAGCCGCGGGGCGAAGTAGTCATTCGAGCCGGGGACGAAGACGCCGGGGAACTTCATCAGCGGGCGCAGCGACTCCAGCAAGGGTTCCACCGCCTTGACGTGGCTGAGGTTGTCGCCGGTGTTGACCACGAGGTCCGGTTCCAGTTCCGCAAGCGAGGACAGCCATGCGGCCTTCCGGTCCTGGCCGGGCACGAAGTGGATGTCGCTGAGGTGCAGCACCCGGATCGGGCCGAAGCCTGCCGGGAGAATCGGCAGGGTTTCCTCGCGCAGGACGAACTGGTTCTTCTCCCACAGCCCGTATCCGGCGGCTGCGGCACCCGTGAAGGCGCCGGCGGCGGCGGTGACGGCGAAGCCGCGCCCGATGCTCCGGACGCGGCCTGCCAATACATTGGTAGCGGCCATGGGTTAGGGCTTGCCGGTGGCGCCGTTGCCGGGCTTGTCCGTGGGCGCCGGCGCGGGAGCCGGATCAGTGGCCGCCGGGCTGGACGGCGCCGTCGTCGGCTGCGTTGACGTCTTGGGAACCGGCACCGGCACCGGCGCGGGAGCCGGGCCGTTCACCAGGTTCGACGGCGGGGCCGGGAACGGGTTGGTGCCGTAGGCCGGCGCCACCTGGGCCATGTAGTTCGAGAACTGCGGGCCCGCGATCATGTAGCCGTCGATGGCCTTGTAGAACTTGCCGTTGAAGGTCAGGCTGCGTCCCGGCCGGTCCTGGCCGCCCAGGGCGTCGCCGAACCAGGACGCCGTGGCCAGACCGCTGGTGAAGCCGACCACCCAGGTCGAGTTGTTGGGGTCGTTGGTACCGGTCTTGGCAGCGATCGGGAAACTGGTCCGGGTGGAGATCCTTGGCTGGATCAGGGAGCCGGAGCCGCGGTTGAGGACTTCCTGCAGCGCGGCGGTCACGCCGCGGGCAACCTCCGGTTTGATCGCATCGCGGCAGCTCGTGGCCTGGGCCGGCAGCTGCGCGCCGGTCGCGTCCGTTACCGACTCAATGGCGATCGGTTCGCAGTACTTGCCGTCGTTCGAGAAGGTGGCGAACGCGCTGGCCATGGTCAGCGGCGAGGTCTGGGTTGCGCCGATCAGGTTGGACAGGCGGGTCATGGGGACGGGCTCGTTGGTTTGGCCCGCGTGGATTCCCACGGCGTCGACGATCTTCTGGATGCCGCAGAGGTCCACCTGAGCCGCGGTGGCAAACGTCATGGTGTTGATCGAGTTCGCCAGGCCGTCCACGACGGTCATGTTCTTGTAGTAGCCCTCTTCGGCGTTCTGCAGGTCATCGGCGGCCCCGAGTCCCTTTTCCGCCGTGTTGTAGGCGCCGTCCACCGGGGTGGGGCAGGTGTTCTTCCACCGGTAGTTCAGCGGGTACCTGCGCACGGCGCCGTTGAGGACCGTGTTCATCGACTTGCCTTCGTTGAGCCACTCGGCGAAGGTGAACGGCTTCATCGTGGAACCGGGCTGGAATCCGCCCAGGCCGCCGAGGTCGTTGCCCTGGGCGTCCCTCATGTCCACGTTGAAGTTGATGACGTTGTTGAATTTCCCTTCGGCCTCAAGGAACTGGGTGTTCTGGGCCATCGAGATGATCTTGCCTGAGCCCGGCTGCACGGACACCAGGGAGGCGCCCCACTTGTCCGGGTTCGCCCCCGCAGAGCCGTCAACCTGGGTCTGCGCCACGGCCTGGGCATTCGGGTCCAGCGTGGTCTTGATGGTCAGGCCGCCGCGGAATACCGTCCGGGCCCGGGCGTCGGCGTCGGCGCCGTAGGCGGGGTTGTTGAGCAGCAGGTGCAGCACGTAGTCGCAGAAGTACGGGGCCGTCGTCGAGTAGGCACAGCCCTGGCGTGCCGGCGTGACCTTCGTTTCCACCGGGGTTGCCACGGCGGCGTCGTAGTCGGCCTGCTTGATCTTGCCCTGGGTCAGCATGGCCTGGAGCACCAGGTCGCGGCGGATCTTGGCGTTCTCCGGGTTGTTGATCGGGTCGTAGAAGGACGGGCTGTTGACCAGGCCGGCCAGCAGTGCGGCCTGCGGCAGGGTCAGGTCCTTGGCGGTGGTGCTGAAGAAGAACTTGGAGGCGGCCTCGATGCCGTAGGCGTCACGGTTGAAGAACACGATGTTGAGGTAGCCCTCGAGGATCTGCTCCTTGGTGAACTTCTTCTCGAGGGCGATGGAGAGCTTCATTTCCCGCAGTTTGTCGCCGATGCCCTTGTTCACGCCGTTCAGGAGGACCTGGTCGCCCTTGCCCTCGGCCTCGAGCGAGGAGTTGATGACGTTGTTAACGTATTGCTGCGTGATGGTTGACGCGCCCTGCTTGTTGCCGCGGGCCGTGCTGACGAGCGCGCGCATGATCCCGGTGGTGTCCACGCCGCCGTGCTCATAGAAGCGGTTGTCCTCAATGGCGATGACCGCGTCCTTGATGTACGGCGACATCTGGTCGAGGGATACCTTGGTGCGGTTCTCCGCGTACAGGCTCGCGATCACGCTGCCGTCGGCGGCCAGGATCGTCGTCGACTGGCTCGGCGGGTCCACCTTCAGTTCGGCCGGCAGCGTGTCGAAGAACTTGATCGATCCGCTGGCCGAGCTGCCGGTGACGGCGGCTGCAGGGACCAGCAATCCCGCCACCAGGACGCCACAAATGGCGCTCACGCCCAGGAAAAGAAGGATCTTTCCGAGGGTGGTGGCCGTGTCAAATAAAGGGTTCTTACCAGTCGCCATGTTTTCCACTTTACCGGCAAGGACTAGGCTTTAGGTCATGACCAAATGGGAGTACGCCACGATTCCGCTCATTATCCACGCCACAAAGCAGATTTTGGACCAGTGGGGTGACGACGGCTGGGAGCTTGTCCAGGTTGTTCCGGGCCCCGAGGGAAACGGCCTGGTTGCCTACCTGAAGCGGGAGAAGCAGTAGCCATGAGCACCCCCGCATCCGCCGCTCCGGGCGCCTCTGCCGCGCCCGGAACACCGGCCCACAGCACCGCCGGAACGGGCGCGTCGTCCGCCGTCGAGCAGTGCCTCGCCGAGCTCGGGCTGAGCCTGCCCCAGGTTGCCGCCCCGGTGGCTGCCTACGTCCCCGCCGTGATCTCCGGCAACCACGTCTACACCTCGGGCCAGCTGCCGTTCGTCAACGGCAGGCTTGAGGCGACCGGCAAGGTGTCCTCCGGCACCGAAGGCTTCTCGGACGAGGCCACGGTCTCCCCGGAGGCTGCCCGGCAGTACGCGGCGATCTGCGCCGTCAACGCCCTCGCCGCCGTGAAGAGCGTCATCGGGGACCTGGACCGCATCACGCGGATCGTCAAGGTTGTCGGCTTCGTCTCCTCCGACCCGTCCTTCACCGGCCAGCCCGGTGTCATCAACGGCGCGTCCGAACTGCTCGGCAAGGTTCTCGGCGACGCCGGCCAGCACGCACGGTCCGCCGTCGGCGTTTCTGTACTTCCCCTGGACTCCCCGGTTGAAGTCGAACTGATCGCAGAATTCGCCTAGAGGGCAGGTTAGTTTCCTTTGCCTCAGTTAGCCCGACGCCTGTTTGCCCTTCCCCCGGATCTTGAGGGGGCGGCCCGCAGCTGGATTGAGCACGGCGAGCGGACCCCCCGCGCTCCCCGCCTCGCCTCCTCGGTGGTGCTCCTGCGGGACTCGCCCACCGGCCTGGAGACCTGGCTGGGATACCGGCCCGGCTCGTCACCGCTGGGCATCCTCGCCTTTCCGGGCGGCTCGCTGGAGGCGTCCGATGACGACGCCGTCGGCTGGCTGGGCCCCCCGCCGCAGTACTGGGCCGAGCGCATGGGCACCGCCGACGTCGGACTGGCGCGCCGCCACGTGGTCGGTGCCATCCGGGAACTGTTCGAGGAAACCGGCATCCTGCTGGCTGGCACGGACCTGTCCACCACCGTGGAAGCGACCTCCAAGGCCGAGTGGATGCGGGCCCGGGTGGCGGTGGCGGACCAGGAGAAGACGTTCATCGAGGTGCTCGCCAAGCGCGGGCTCTCGGTGCGGACCGACCTGCTCAAGCCCCTGGTCAACTGGCTCAGCCCGGACTTCGCGCACCGCCGCTTCAACACCCGCTACTTCGCGGCCACCGTGCCGATGAACCAGCAGCCCTCTTTGCTCGCCAGCAAGGGGATCTGGGGCCGCTGGGTGTGCGTCCGCAAGGCCATCGAAGAACGGAACACCACCGCGCTCGGCGATGAGGTGGGCCAGGAGAACACGGCCGGGCGCACCCTCGGCCAGCTCCTGGTGCCCGGCTCGGAGATCATGCTCGAGAAGATGGCCGCCGCCAACGGCTGCATCGCCTATCTGAGCTACAAGCGCAAGGCCCACGTCTACCAGCCGAAGCTGGTCGAGGAAGACGGCCAGCTCATGCTCGAGGTCGAGGCGGCCAAGACCGTGGCCGGAGAGCCCCAGCGCGAACGCTGACGCGCCGGGTGTCCAGGGGCACCCCGCCCCCGCAGCC